>NZ_JBHXLV010000066.1:0-29526 GCF_042721685.1 Streptomyces sp. NPDC058459
ACGCTGTTGAGTTCTCAAGGAACGGTCGCTTCCTTCGTACTCACCCTCTCGGGCTTTCCTCCGGGCTTCCCTTCGGTGTTTCCGACTCTATCAGAACCTTTCGGCGCCTGATTCCCTGTCGGAGCGGGATTGCCTTGGGCTTTTCGGCTTTCGCCGTCCGACCTTTCGACATTCACTACGTTAGTCGATCTCCGCCGCGACTCAAAATCGAGTCTCACGGAGTCGAATTCGGACGTGCGGGCACGCCGAAATCATCCCCGCCAGGGGATGTCACAAATAGTGGGTGGCCGCTTCCGGCTGCAGGCGATTGCCGTACCCGGTTCAAGCGGCTCGGACTACCTTACGCATCCCGCGAGGACGAGTCAACGTGGCCTGCGTCTTGGTGCATGGGCCCGGTAGGGGCTCACGGTGGGGTCGTCCGCGATCCAGAAGCGCCAGGGGTGGACTCCGCCGTCGCCGGACACTCCGGTCCGCGGCCCGCTGCGTACCTGTTCGGGAGGGACGGGGGTGCCCGCGAGGACGCGGATCGGGGTGTCCCCGTGTGTGCAGGCGTCGGTGCCGTCGAGCGAGCGGTCCACGTCCAGCGCGGTGGCGAGGCGGGCCGGGCCCTTGGCCAGTTCCTTGTCATGGCGGGCCGAAAGCCGGCGCTTGCGGGCGAACTCCGCTCCCTCGACGATCTCGCCGGCGCGGAGCAGCACACCGCTCGCCGTGCCCTCGGGGCCGCAGACGAGGTTCATGCAGTGCCACATGCCGTAGGTGAAGTAGACGTACACATGGCCGGGCGGGCCGAACATCACGTCGTTGCGGGGGGTGCGGCCCCGGTAGGCGTGCGAGCCGGGGTCGTTCGGGCCGTCGTACGCCTCGACCTCGGTGAGGCGGAGGGCTATCGGGCCGTCGGGTGTGGTGCGGATCAGGAGGCGGCCGAGGAGGTCAGGGGCGACCTCCAGTACGGGACGGTCGAAGAACTCCCGAGGCAGTGGCGTACGGTCCGGGGGCGTGATCATGCCCTCCGAGGGTAGTGCAGCCGCGTCGTCGTCCCCGCGGAACCGGTCACGGCCGATTCGCGTTCGTACGGGGCGAGGGTCCATTCGTAAAGGGAGAGTCAATGGCGTTCAAGAAGCTGCTCGCGAGCCTGGGGGCCGGGGGTGCGTCCGTCGAGACGGTGCTGACCGAGGCCAACGTGGTGCCCGGCGGGGTCGTGCAGGGCGAGGTCCGTATCCAGGGCGGCTCGGTCGACCAGAACATCGAGGGGCTGTCCGTCGGTCTGCAGGCCAAGGTCGAGGTGGAGAGCGGCGACCAGGAGTACAAGCAGGACGTCGAGTTCACCAAGGTCCGGCTCGGTGGCGCCTTCGAGCTGCGGGCCGGGGCCGTGCACGCGGTGCCGTTCGGGCTGGAGATCCCCTGGGAGACCCCCGTCACGGTGATCGACGGGCAGGAGCTGCGCGGGATGCACGTCGGGGTGACCACCGAGCTGCAGATCGCCCGCGCGGTGGACTCCTCCGACCTGGACCCGATCCACGTGCACCCGCTGCCCGCGCAGAAGGCGCTGCTGGACGCGTTCATCCAGCTCGGCTTCCGCTTCAAGAACGCCGACCTGGAGCGCGGCCACATCCGGGGCACCCGGCAGCGGCTGCCGTTCTACCAGGAGATCGAGTTCTACCCGCCGTCGCAGTACCGGGGCCTGAACCAGGTCGAGGTCAGCTTCGTGGCCGACGACAACGCGATGGACGTCGTGCTGGAGATGGACAAGAAGCCGGGGCTGTTCAGCGAGGGCTCGGACACCTTCCGCTCCTTCCAGGTGGGCCTGCACGACTTCCACACCACCGACTGGGCGGGTTACCTCAACCAGTGGCTGTCCGAGGTCGGCAGCAAGCGGAACTGGTTCTAAGGTCGAAGCCACCGAACGGAACGATCAGCAGGAGGTATCGACGTGACCGAGCCCAAGCGGCGGCCGCTCCCCCATGACTTCCATCCGCCCGTGCCGTCGTTCACGGTGACGAGCGAGGACATCGCCGAGGGCGGGACGCTGAAGAGCGCCCAGGTCCAGTCGGAGGGGAACACCTCTCCGGAGCTGAGCTGGTCCGGCTTCCCGCCGGAGACCAAGAGCTTCGCGGTGACCTGCTTCGACCCGGACGCGCCGACCGGCAGCGGATTCTGGCACTGGGTGGTCTTCGACATCCCGGCGTCGGTGACGCGGCTGCCGGCGGGTGCGGGCAGCGGCGACTTCGCGGGGCTGCCCGAGGGCGCCGTGCAGGTGCGCAACGACGACGGCGCGCCGGGGTTCGTCGGCGCCGCCCCGCCGCCGGACGACGGTCCGCACCGCTATGTGTTCACGGTGTACGCGGTGGACGAGGACCGGCTGAGTGTCGGCGAGGACGCCACTCCGGCGGTCGTCGGCTTCAATCTGCGCTTCCACGCGCTGGCCCGTGCCCAGCTCGTCGGGGAGTACGAGATTCCCGCGCGGGGCTGAGTGCCCCTTCGGTGTTTGCCCGCCTCTGGTCTTGGAAGTGATCAGGGGTGGGCGCTTTTTATTTCGTTGTCCATCTCGATGCGCCCGTCCAGAGTTGATCCAGGTCCGCCGGGGGTGCGGACAGGCGCACGGGAGGTGGGCGGGATGCGTGGCACGTTGGTCCTCAACGCGAGTTTCGAGCCGCTGTCGACGGTGACGGTGAACCGTGCCGTCGTGCTGGTGCTCCAGGACAAGGCGGTGGTGGAGCAGGCGCACACCGGGCTGCGGATGCGCGGCACGCTGGTGGACATGCCGGCGCCCCGGGTGATCCGGCTGTGCAGATACGTGAGGGTGCCGTTCCGAAGACAAGCGCCCTGGTCGAGGCGGGGGGTGCTGGTGCGGGACCGGCACCGTTGCGCGTACTGCGGGCGGGCGGCGAGCACGGTGGACCATGTGGTGCCGCGGGCGCAGGGGGGCGCGGACTCGTGGCTGAACACGGTGGCGTCCTGCGCGGAGGACAATCACCGCAAGGCCGACCGGACTCCGCAGCAGGCGGGGATGCCGTTGCTGCGGCAGCCGTTCGAGCCGACTCCGGCGGACGCGATGCTCCTGGCCCTGGGGTCGGCCGACTTCGCCGCGCTGCCGGAGTGGCTCGCACCGTCCGCGGCCGCGTAAATCACGTACATGACGGTCGGGCCCGCTCTCCCGGTGTGGGAGGGCGGGCACCGCTGTCGTGGCCGGGGGTCGTCAGTCGATGGTCGGCCGTTCGCGGCGGTCGGTGCCGGTGCCCTTGGTCTGCTGGGGCACGGCGCCGCCGCCTCCGCCGAAGTTGCCGAAGTTGCCCATGGCTCCGGAGAGGCCCTTGAGGGCGTCGCCGATCTCGCTGGGGACGATCCAGAGCTTGTTGGCGTCGCCCTCGGCGATCTTCGGGAGCATCTGGAGGTACTGGTACGAGAGGAGCTTCTGGTCGGGGTCGCCGGCGTGGATGGCCTCGAAGACGGTGCGGACGGCCTGGGCCTCGCCCTCGGCGCGGAGGGCGGCGGCCTTGGCCTCACCCTCGGCGCGCAGGATCTGGGACTGCTTCTCGCCCTCGGCGGTGAGGATGGCGGCCTGCCGGGTGCCCTCGGCGGTGAGGATGGCGGCGCGCTTGTCGCGGTCGGCGCGCATCTGCTTCTCCATCGAGTCCTGGATGGAGGTGGGCGGCTCGATGGCCTTCAGCTCGACGCGGTTGACGCGGATGCCCCACTTGCCGGTGGCCTCGTCGAGGACGCCGCGCAGGGCCGCGTTGATCTCCTCGCGGGAGGTCAGGGTCCGCTCCAGGTCCATGCCGCCGATGATGTTGCGCAGCGTGGTGACGGTGAGCTGCTCGATCGCCTGGATGTAGCTGGCGACCTCGTAGGTGGCGGCCCTGGCGTCGGTGACCTGGTAGTAGATGACGGTGTCGATGTTGACCACCAGGTTGTCCTGGGTGATCACCGGCTGGGGCGGGAAGGGTACGACCTGTTCGCGCAGGTCGATGCGGTTTCGGATGGTGTCGATGAACGGGACGACGATGTTGAGGCCCGCGTTCAGGGTGCGGGTGTAGCGGCCGAAGCGCTCGACGATGGCGGCGCTGGCCTGTGGGATGACCTGGATGGTCTTGATCAGGGCGATGAAGACCAACACCACCAGAATGACCAGGACGATGATGACCGGTTCCATCGTGTTCCCCGTATCCCCTCTTCGCATCGGTGCGCGCGGCGGAAGTCGTGAAAGATCTTGCCGGTCGAGTCTGTCAGACCGTCGGGCAAGTCGTGGGCTGTTCGGTTCAGTTGAGTCGCGCGAGGTCAGGTGTCGTGCGAGGTCGTCCGGGCCGGGCGGCTGTCAGATGACGATCGCGGTGGCTCCCTCGATGTCCACGACGTCCACCTCCTGGCCGACGTCGTAGGCGCGGGCGGTGTCCAGGGCGCGGGCGGACCAGATCTCCCCGGCGAGTTTGACGCGTCCGCCGGAGCCGTCGACCCGTTCGAGGACGACGGCCTGTCTGCCCTTCAACGCGTCGATCCCGGTGGGCAGGTAGGGGCGCCCACTGCTGTGGCGGGCCGCGATGGGGCGGACCACGGCGATGAGCGCGACCGAGACGGTCACGAAGGTGAGGACCTGCACGACGATGCCGAAGCCGAGTCCGGCCGCACCCGCGGCGACCAGGGCTCCTACGGCGAGCATGCCGAACTCGGGCATGGCGGTGACGACGAGCGGGATTCCGAGGGCGACGGCGCCGACGAGCCACCACACCCATGCGTCTATGTCGTTCACACGGTCATGGTAGGTCCGGGGGTCGGGCCGCCGACAGGGTGCGAACGTGCCGGTGGTCACCGGCGACGGCCGCAGGGCGCGAGTCAGCCCAGCGGGAGGCCGCGCGCGGTCCAGCGGTCGCCGGCCTGCTCGACGACGAGGGGGAGGCCGAAGCAGCGGGAGAGGTTGCGGGAGGTCAGCTCCAGCTCGATCGGTCCGGCGGCGAGCACCTTGCCCTGGCGGATCATGAGGACGTGGGTGAAGCCGGGGGCGATCTCCTCGACATGGTGGGTGACCATGATCATGGAGGGCGCGATGGGGTCGCGGGCGAGCCGGCCGAGGCGGCGGACGAGATCCTCCCGGCCGCCGAGGTCGAGTCCGGCGGCGGGCTCGTCGAGGAGGAGCAGTTCGGGGTCGGTCATCAGGGCGCGGGCGATCAGGGTGCGCTTGCGCTCGCCCTCGGAGAGCGTGCCGAAGCGGCGGTCGAGGAATTCGCTCATGCCGAGGCGGTCGAGGAAGGCGCGGGCTCGCTGCTCGTCGATGTCCTCGTACTCCTCCTGCCAGCCCGCGGTCATGCCGTAGGCGGCGGTGAGGACGGTCTGGAGGACGGTCTGGCCCTTGGGGAGCTTCTCGGCCATGGCGATGCCGGCCACACCGATGCGGGGGCGCAGCTCGAAGACGTCGACCTTGCCGAGGGTGTCGCCGAGGATGGTGGCGGTGCCCTTGGTGGGGAAGAGGTAGCTGGACGCGACGTTGAGGAGGGTGGTCTTGCCGGCGCCGTTGGGGCCGAGGATGACCCAGCGCTCGCCCTCCTTGACCGACCAGGAGACCTGGTCCACCAGAGCCCGGCCCTCACGGACCACGGATACGTCCTGAAGCTCCAGAACATCGCTCATGAGCGCGTTGTCTCCCCTTGCGTCGTGGCCGGTCTCGGCTGTCGCTTACGCCTGTGGCTCGGTCCGCCGCGCCGACGGGCGCAGCCCATATGAAATCTACGCCACGAGTGCCCCGCTCCATTCCATCGGTCCGGTCCTTAGGGTGGGGGCATGCTCACGGAACCTCGTTCAGGACGCCTCGCCGCTTGGGGAAATGCCCTGTTGGCCGGAATCGTCTCGCCGGATGACGCCGTACTCGCCGCTGTGGGGGAGGACGCGGTGCACCGGGTGGCCGGGCTGCCGGGTGAGAGCGGGGTGGTGGGGCTCACGTTGGCGCTGGGCCGGCTGCGGGCGCTCGGGGTGACCGGACTGCGGGTGGCGCTGCCGGCGCCGGGGCATCCGCTGGGGCTGAGCGGTCCGCCGGACTTCAACGCGCGGGCGCTGGCCGCCGGGGAGGCGGTGGTCTGCACGGGGGCCGCCTTCGGGCTGGTGCCGGAGGTGTCGGAGGCGGGGCCGGCGGGCGATGTGCACGTGGAGGTGGTGTGGCATGTGCTCCCGGTGCGGGAGGCGCCGCCGGCCGATGTGCCCTCGCTCGGTGAGGCGGAGCGGGAGCTGGCGGAGGCGCTGCGGGAGGCCACCGAGGTGCTGTCCCGGCTGGACGTGGCCGGTTCGGGTCCGGTGGCCGCCGCGGCGATCGACGCGTACCGGGCGCGGGCCGAGCGGGACGGGGAGGTGCTGGCACCGGGGTATCCGCCGCGTGCGGCACGGGTGCTGGAGCTGGCGGGGCGGGTGGGGCTGCTGGTCTCGCTGGCCCAGGAGCGGGGGCACGGGGGCGCGGTGAGCGCCTCGGAGATGGCCTCCCGCACCGAGGCGCTGCGCCCGGTGGAGCGGACGGCCCGGCGGGCGCGGGTGGCGGCGTACAACTCGGTGGTGGAGGAGCGGGAGCGGGGGATGCGCTGACGGGCTCCGGGGGCTCGTCAGCCGGTCGCGTCGTGGCGTACGGCCCACAGCGCGGCCTGGGTGCGGTCGGCGAGGTCGAGTTTCATCAGGATGTTGGAGACGTGCGTCTTGACGGTCTTCTCGGAGAGGACCAGGGCGCGGGCTATCTCGCGGTTGGAGCGGCCGTCGGCGATGAGGGCGAGCACCTCGCGCTCGCGCTCGGTGAGTGAACCGCTTCTCCCTTGGCCCGTGTTGCCCTCTTCCTGGGTGAGCAGGGCGTCGGCCACCTCGGGCTGGAGCAGGATGTGGCCGGCGTGCACGGAGCGGATGGCGGCGGCGAGGGCGTCGGGGTCCACGTCCTTGTAGACATAACCGGCGGCGCCCGCGCGCAGGGCCGGGACGACGGTACGGCGCTCGGTGAAGCTGGTGACGATCAGTACGCGGGCCGGGTTGCCGAGTTCGCGGAGCCTGCGCAGGGCGTCGATGCCGTCGGTGCCGGGCATCTTGACGTCCATCAGGACGACGCCGGGCCTCAGCTCCTCGGCGCGGGCGACTCCCTCGGCGCCGTCGGCGGCCTCGCCGACGACCTCGATGTCGTCCTGCACCTCCAGGAAGGTGCGCAGGCCGCGTCGGACGACCTGGTGGTCGTCGACGAGCAGCACCCTGATCGGGTCAGCCACCGGGGACCTCCATCTCGATCTCGGTGCCCTTGCCGGGCGCGGATTCCACGGTGAGGGTGCCGCCGGCGCCGCTCGCCCGGTCCCGCATGGAGACCAGGCCGAGGTGGCGTCCCGCGCGGCGGACGGCGGTGGGGTCGAAGCCTCGGCCGTCGTCGGTGACGCGGAGGACGGCCCCCCGGCCGCGCCGTGCCACGTCGACGTGGACGTGCTCGGCGCCGGAGTGGCGCAGGGCGTTGTGCAGGGCTTCCTGGGCGACTCTCAGCAGGGCTTCCTCCTGGGCGGCGGGCAGGGCGCGGAAGCCGTGGCCGGTGAAGGTGACGCGGGCGGTGTGGGCGCGGTCGAGGACCTGGATCTGGGTGCGGAGGGTGGCGAGGAGGCCGTCCTCGTCCAGCGCGGCGGGGCGCAACTCGACCACGGCGGCGCGCAGTTCGTCGGCGGCTTCGGCGGCGAGGGCGGCGACCTGGTGGAGTTCGTCCTTGGCGCGGGCGGGGTCGCGGTCGACGAGGGCGGTGGCGGCCTGGGCGGTCAGGCGCAGGGAGAACAGCTTCTGGCTCACCGCGTCGTGGAGTTCGTGGGCGAGGCGGGAGCGTTCGTCCGCGATGGTCAGTTCGCGGCTGCGTTCGTAGAGGCGGGCGTTGGTGAGGGCGATGGCGGCGTGCTGGGCCAGGAGGGCGAGGAGGGCCTGGTCGTCCTCGGTGAAGCCGCAGCCGTCGTGCGGTCTGGGGCAGTTCTTGTTGGCCAGGAAGAGGGCCCCGATGATCTCGTCCTCGTCCCGGATGGGCAGGCCGAGGAAGTCGGCGAGTTCGGGGTGGGCGGCCGGCCAGCCCTCGAAGCGGGGGTCCTCTCGTACGTCGCCGAGGCGGACCGGGCGGCCCTCGCGCAGCATGGCGGCGAGGATGCCGTGCTGGCGGGGCAGCGGGCCGATGGCCTTCCACTGGGCGTCGCTCACCCCGTCGACGACGAACTGGGCGAAGCCCCCGTGGTCGTCGGGGACGCCGAGGGCCGCGTACCGGGCGTCGAGCAGCTCGCGGGCGGAGGCGACGATTGTCTTGAGGACGTCGCGCACCTCCAGGTGCCTGCTCATGGCCAGCAGCGCGGCGCTCACCGCGGCGAGACCGGACGGGGGACCCGGGGGACCTTGACTCATGCCCTCACGGTACCGGCGGGGTCCGACACCCGGATCGGCCTGTGGACAGCGGTGACCGGGACCCTGGACCTAGGCCCGCGGACGGAGGGCCGTAGCACCTCTGTGGACGAGGTGGTAAGCGCGCGCGGGCGGGCGGGCACGCACAGACAGAAGGTGTCCGGATAGTTTGCCTACGCACAGCAGCACACCAGGACTTCTGAGTGACCTCGCGCTCATACCGGTGTGAGCCCTCGCATAGGACGCACATCACTTACGATCGGACATAGGAGACAAAGTACCCCAGAGGAACACGGCGGATGTGCTGGTCTGTCCTGTTTTACGTCGACCTGATCCACTACCGCGCTTCGTACGTCACATCATTGCCAGGGCATTTTGCTCCCGCTAAGAATTGCTCCAGTCGCTCAGCGCCGCGGTCCATCCCGCGGCGTTCGTGCTGGAGGGACCGATTCCCCCGGCGGACGCGAGAGCGACCTCCGCGCCAGATCGAAGAGGTCCATCCAGCCATGCTCAAGAACACCCTGCATCGTCGTCTCAGTCGCCCGCTCGAGAAGTTCTCCACGCTGAACAAGCAGCACAAGATCGCCATCGCCGGTGTCAGCACCCTCGGCGCGGCCGCCATCGCCCTGTCCGCCGCCCCCGGCGGCGCCACGACCGTGGCCGGCGGTACCCCGGCCGTGGCCGCCAGGCAGGTGGCCGCCGAGCACGGTCAGGCCCGTGACCTCGACGCCACGCTCAGCAGCCCGCTGACGAGCGACAAGGTCAAGCTGGACGCCGTCAAGGCGAAGCAGAAGGCAGCAGCGGTCGCCGAGCAGCGCGCCGCCGACGCCGCCACGGCCGCGAAGCAGCGCTCCGCCGACGCCGCGAAGAAGAAGGCCGCCGCCGAGCGCAAGGCCGCTGAGCGCAAGGCCGCCGAGTCGCGTTCCGCGAAGGCCGCTGACCGGTCCGCGAAGCGTCCCCAGATGGAGACGGTCGCCGCGAAGACCTACAGGAACAACCTCGACGGCTGGATCCGCCAGTCCCTCGACATCATGCGCGCCAAGGGCATCCCGGGCAGCTACCACGGCCTGCACAAGAACATCATGCGGGAGTCCTCCGGCAACCCGCGTGCCATCAACGGCTGGGACATCAACGCCATCAACGGCATCCCGTCCAAGGGTCTGCTCCAGGTGATCCCGCCGACGTTCTCCACGTACCACGTGAAGGGCACGTCCTGGAACATCTACGACCCGGTCGCCAACATCACCGCCGCCGCCAACTACGCGGCGCACCGGTACGGCACGATCGACAACGTGAACAGCGCGTACTGAGGTCGGCGCGGACCTCTGAGACGACGCGGAAGGGCGGCACCCTAACGGGGTGCCGCCCTTCACGTTGCTCCCGGTGCCCCTCGGAGCGGGTGTAGCTACTTGCGCATGACCTCGGGCTCGTGCCGCCGCAGGAAGCGCGAGACGAGGAAGCCGCAGGCCACGCCGAGCGCGATCAGCGCGAGCATGTCCAGGCTCCAGGCGGCCGCCGAGTGGTTCCACAGCGGGTCGGTGCTGGTGGGGTCGTCGGTGTTCGGCGCGATGTTGTTGAAGTCCAGCGTGGTGCCTGCCGCGGCCACCGCCCAGCGGGACGGCATCAGGTACGAGAACTCGTTGACACCCGGCGTGCCGTGCAGGGTGAACAGGCAGCCGGTGAACACGACCTGGATGATCGCGAACATCACCAGCAGCGGCATGGTCTTCTCCGCGGTCCGCACCAGCGACGAGATGACCAGGCCGAACATCATCGAAGTGAAGCCCAGCGCCATGACCGGCAGGCACAGCTCCAGCAGGGTCGAGCCGCCGAGGACGAGACCCCGGTCCGGGATCTCCCGGCTGGCGAAACCGATCAGCCCCACCAACAGGCCCTGGAGCACCGTGACGGCGCCCAGGACGACCACCTTGGACATCAGGTAGGCCGAGCGGGACAGGCCGGTCGCGCGCTCTCGCTCGTAGATCACCCGTTCCTTGATCAGCTCGCGGACCGAGTTCGCCGCGCCCGCGAAGCAGGCGCCGACCGCGAGGATCAGCAGGACGGTCGTCGCCGTGCCGTTGGGCACGTGCAGGCCGGTCCTGGGGTTGAGCGGGTTGACCAGCAGCCCCTTCTCGTGCTGGATCAGCAGGCTGACCGCGCCGAGCACGGCCGGCAGGATCACCGTCAGCGCCAGGAAGCCCTTGTCGGAGCCGATGACCGCCACATACCGCCGGACCAGGGTCAGCAGCTGGGAGCCCCAGCTCTGCGGCTTGGGCGGCTTGACCGCCCGCGGCGGGGGCGCGGTGACGGACGGGGCGGCGACCGCGTCGAGGTCGGCGGCGTACATCTGGTAGTGCTGGGAGCCCTTCCAGCGGTCCGCCCAGTCGTAGTCGCGGTAGTTCTCGAAGGCGGAGAAGACGTCGGCCCAGGTGTCGTAGCCGAAGAAGTTCAGCGCCTCCTCCGGCGGGCCGAAGTAGGCCACCGCGCCGCCCGGCGCCATCACCAGCAGCTTGTCGCACAGGGCCAGCTCGGCGACGGAGTGGGTGACGACCAGGACCGTGCGGCCGTCGTCGGCGAGGCCGCGCAGCAGTTGCATGACATCGCGGTCCATGCCGGGGTCGAGGCCCGAGGTCGGCTCGTCCAGGAAGATCAGTGAGGGCTTGGTCAGCAGCTCCAGGGCGACCGAGACGCGCTTGCGCTGGCCGCCGGAGAGGGAGGTGACCCTCTTGTCCTTGTGGATGTCGAGCTTCAGCTCGCGCAGCACCTCGTCGATGCGGGCGTCGCGCTCGGCGCGGGTGGTGTCGGCGGGGAAGCGCAGCTTGGCCGCGTACTTCAGCGCCTTCCGTACGCTCAGCTCCTTGTGCAGGATGTCGTCCTGCGGGACCAGGCCGATGCGCTGGCGCAGCTCGGCGAACTGCTTGTACAGGTTCCGGTTGTCGTAGAGCACCTCGCCCTCGTTGGCGGGGCGGTAGCCGGTGAGCGCCTTGAGCAGGGTGGACTTGCCGGAGCCGGACGGGCCGATGACCGCGATCAGGGACTTCTCGGGGGCGCCGAAGGAGACGTCCCGCAGGATCTGCTTGCCCCCGTCGACCGTGACGGTGAGGTGGCGGGCGGAGAAGGACACCTCGCCGGTGTCGACGAACTCCTCCAGCCGGTCGCCGACGATGCGGAAGGCCGAGTGGCCGACACCGACGATGTCGTCCGGGCCTAGGACCGCGGTGCCGCCCTTGGCGATCGGCTGGCCGTTGACGTACGTGCCGTTGTGGGAGCCGAGGTCGCGGATCTCGAAGCGGCCCTCGGGCGTCGTCTGGAACTCGGCGTGGTGCCGGGAGACCTGGAGGTCGGAGACGACGAGGTCGTTGTCCAGCGAGCGGCCGATGCGCATCACGCGGCCGAGGGCGAACTGGTGGAACGTGGTCGGGCTGCGGTCGCCGTGGGCGGGCTGCTCCGGCGCGGCGTTCTGCTGGTGCGGGAAGACCGGTGCCTGCTGCGGGCCGCTCTGCCACTCGGGGCCCTTCGGCCGCGCGGCCTGCGGTACGGCCTGTGTCGGCTGGGCCCAGGCCGCGGACTGGGCGGCGTACGGCGCGGTCTGCGCGGCGCCGGCCGCGGTCAGGTCCAGCCGCGGGCCGTCGGTCGCGTTGCCGAGGTGTACGGCCGTGCCGGCCCCCAACTCCGTGTGTCCGACGCGGTGCCCCCGCACGAAGGTGCCGTTGGTGCTGCCGTGGTCCTCGATGACCCAGGTGCGCCCGTCGAAGGCGAGCGTGGCGTGCCGCCAGGACACCCTGGCGTCGTCGAAGACGATGTCGCCCTGCGGATCGCGTCCGAGGGCGTAGGACCGGGACGGATCGAGCGTCCAGGTCTGTCCGTTTGTTTCCAGTACGAGTTCCGGCACTCCATGCCCCACTGAGTTGTCCCCCGATCCGCCCCGACACGGGGAGTCTAGGGATGTCGAACATCGTGGGGAACTATTCCAGGCGCGGGCACCCAACTGGTAGTCGGACGTGTACGCGCACGCGGCTCAGGGGGCGGATACCGGTGCGGAGGGGGGTAATTGACCGCGACCGGGACACGGCTCCGCCGCCCAGCCGCTCAACGGCACCCCAGGAGAGGGAACTTCAGGGCTTCGGACCAGGTCACGTGGAGCTGTCGTTCCTCAGGCCCTGTCAACGGAACGGTGTGCACGTCAGACGCGCCACCGAGGCGGAGTACTCCCGCATGGACAGGGAGTCGCTGTTCGACTTCTCGAAGTCGTGGCCGCCGCCGTACCCGGCCGAGGGGGGGGACCGTGGAGTGAGTGTGCCGGACCGGGGCCGGGGACGCGGGGGCGTCCGGTGGTTCTTCGCCGGGCGGCCCCTGTCCGGTTGGCAGACCTGTCGGGCGGGGGTCCGCGGGGGGCGGATACGGTGGTGGGACCATGAGCGCTTCGCAGATCGTCGCTTCGCGGACCGGTGAGGTCCCCACTCTTCTCGTCAAGGTCTTCGGGAAGGACCGGCCCGGGATCACGGCCGGGCTGTTCGACACGCTTGGCGCATTCCAGGTCGACGTGGTCGACATCGAGCAGGTCGTGACGCGGGGCCGGCTGGTGCTGTGCGCGCTGGTCACGCAGCCCGCCGACGGGATGGAGGGCGACCTCCGGTCGACCGTGCACAGCTGGGCCGAGTCGATGAAGATGGAGGCCGAGATCATCTCCGGCCACGGCGACAACCGTCCGCGCGGTGTCGGCCGCTCGCTGGTGACGGTGCTGGGGCATCCCCTGACCGCCCGGTCGACGGCGGCGATCGCGGCGCGGATCGCGGGGACCGGCGGCAACATCGACCGTATCTTCCGGCTCGCCAAGTATCCGGTGACGGCCGTGGAGTTCGCCGTGTCCGGCGTGGAGACGGCGCCGCTGCGTACCGCGCTGGCGGCGAGCGCGTCGGCGCTGGGGGTCGACATCGCCGTGGTCTCGGCGGGGCTGCACCGGCGGGCGCAGCGGCTGGTGGTCATGGACGTGGACTCGACGCTGATCCAGGACGAGGTCATCGAGCTGTTCGCCGCGCACGCGGGCTGTGCGGCCGAGGTCGCCGAGGTGACGGCGGCGGCGATGCGCGGGGAGCTGGACTTCGAGCAGTCGCTGCACGCGCGGGTGGCGCTGCTGAGGGGGCTGGACGCCTCGGTGGTGGACAAGGTCCGCGAGGAGGTCCGGCTGACGCCGGGCGCGCGGACGCTGATCCGTACGCTGAAGCGCCTGGGCTACCAGGTCGGGGTGGTCTCCGGTGGCTTCACGCAGGTCACGGACGCGCTGCGGGAACGGCTGGGGCTGGACTTCGCGCACGCCAACACGCTGGAGATCGTCGACGGCGAACTGACCGGCCGGGTCACCGGTGAGATCGTGGACCGGGCGGGCAAGGCGCGGCTGCTGCGCCGGTTCGCCGCCGAGGCGGGGGTGCCGCTGTCGCAGACGGTGGCGATCGGTGACGGCGCCAATGACCTGGACATGCTGAACGCGGCCGGTCTGGGCGTCGCCTTCAACGCCAAGCCCGTGGTCCGCGAGGCGGCGCACACTGCGGTGAACTTCCCCTTCCTCGACACCGTGCTCTATCTGCTGGGCATCAGCCGCGAAGAGGTCGAGGCGGCCCAGACGCACGACGAGGACTGAGCCGGGAGGCCAGGGGGAGCACCAGGGGGAGAGAGGGCCCGGAGCCGTCGTGGTTCCGGGCCCCGCTCATGTCCGGGCAGGTCACTCCGGGGGCGCCCAGTAGTCGACCAGCGTCGCCTTGCCCGCCTCCAGGTCCTTCCACTCACCGTCGAAGGTGAGTACGGCGAAGGCGGAGGTGGGGAAGCCGCGCCGCTTCATCCGCTCCCGGGCGTCGCTCTCGGCGGTCCCGGCGAGGATCTCGGTCAGGTTGTGCACGGCGGGGTTGTGGCCGATGAGGATCACGTCGCGCACGTCGTCCGGGGTCTCGTTCAGCACGGCGATCAGCTCGCCGGGCGAGGCTTCGTAGACCCGGTCCTCATAGACGGTTTTCGGCCGGTGATCCAGTTCGTGCACGGCGAGCTTCCAGGTCTCGCGGGTGCGCAGCGCGGTGGAGCAGACGGCCAGGTCGAAGGCGATGCCGGTGTCGGCGAGCCTGCTGCCTGCGACGGGGGCGTCCGTGCGGCCCCGGTCGGCGAGGGGGCGCTCATGGTCGGACACCTGGGGCCAGTCGGCTTTCGCATGGCGGAAGAGGACGATCCTGCGGGGTTCAGCGACGCTCATGTCACCCAGCTTCGCATGAAACAGGCCACCTGGCGCAGGGAGTTGACATGCGGATTCACCGGTACGAGCGGGCGGCGGCTCAGTGCGCGACCAGTTGCCGGGCGTGCTCCACGAGCTGTGCCAGGGCGGGGTCGCCGCTCGCCGCGTGCGCGTTCGACGGGTTCATGATGAGTATCAGGAGTGCGACGAAGGCGAGCACGGGCAGCGCCAGCGCCCACCAGGGCAGCCGGGTGGTGGCATGGGCATGGGCAGCCGGGTGGGGCCGGGTGTGGGCGGGGACCGGCATGGTCGCCTCCGTCGCTCGTCGGGCCGTCCGGGGGGTCTGCGTCCCCGTACCCCTCGAAGCTATGCGAACACCGGCCGTCAACCCATCCGGGCTTCCACCCACTTGACCCTGATCCCCGCCCCCTAGGGGATGGGGGGAAAGCCCCACCATCGGGCGCGCGGCCCGGTGGGATCAGGGCGCGAGCATCATCGCGACGATGCCGATGACGACGAAGATGGCGAAGAACGAACCGAAGACGATCAGGATCTTCTTCTGGCTGTTCGGCGGGTTCGGGTCGAGCACAGGCTGCATGCGGCCAGTGTCCCACCCTCCCCCGCGCCGGGCCGCGCCGGGGCACGCCGGGACGCCCTACCGGCCCGCCTCGTCCTCCACGATCCGGTCCCGTCCCGCGAGGAACCCGACCGCCGTCTGCGGCAGCATCAGCGCCGCCATCAGCGCGAGCGGCACCCCCCAGCCCCCGGTGCGCTGGTAGAGCACGCCGACCAGCAGCGGGCCCGGGATGGAGAGCAGATACCCGGTGCTCTGCGCGAACGCGGACAGCTGGGCCACGCCCGGACCGGTGCGGGCCCGCAGGCCGACCATGGTGAGCGCGAGCGGGAAGGCGCAGTTGGACACCCCGAGCAGCACCGCCCAGGCCCAGGACCCGGTGGCGGGCGCGAAGAACAGCCCGGCGTAGCCCGCGAGGCCGCAGGCGCTCAGCGCCAGCACGATGGGGCCCTGGTGGGGCAGCCGGGTCGCCAGGCGCGGGATGACGAAGGCCAGCGGGACGGCCATCACCATGGTGAGCGCGAGCAGCAGGCCCGCTCTGCCGGCCGGGACCCCGGCGTCGCGGAAGATCTGCGGCATCCAGCCCATGCTGATGTAGGCGGCGGTGGCCTGGAGGCCGAGGAAGACGGCGAGCGCCCAGGCGGTGCGGCTGCGGGCGATCCGCAGCCGGGGAGCCGCTTCCGCGCCCGGAGCCGGCGCCGGCGCGGGCACCCGCTCGCGGACCAGCGGCAGCCAGGGCAGTACGGCGACGGCCGCGAGGACCGCCCAGACGGCGAGCCCGGACTGCCATTGGCCGCCGAGGGCGCCGGTGAGGGGGACGGTGACGGCGGCGGCGAGCGAGGTGCCGAGGGCCAGTGCCATCGAGTACAGGCCGGTCATGGTGCCCACGCGGTCCGGGAACCAGCGCTTGACGATGACCGGCATCAGCACGTTGCTCACCGCGATGCCCATCAGGGCGAGCGCGCTGGCCGCCAGGAACCCGGCGGTGGAGCCGATGTAGGGCCGGATCAGCAGCCCCGCGGTGATGGCGGTCATGCCCGCGCAGACCACCGCGCCCGGTCCGAAGCGGCGGGCCAGGCGCGGCGCGGTGGCGCCGAAGACGGCGAAGCACAGCGAGGGCACGGAGGTCAGCAGTCCGGCGACGCCGCCGCTCATGCCGAGCCCGTCGCGGACCTCCTCCAGCAGCGCACCCAGGCTGGTGATGGCCGGGCGGAGATTGACCGCGGCCAGCACGATGCCGACGACGACCAGTCGTACGGCCCAGGCGGGCGGGGCGGCGGGGGTCGTCGGGGGTGCCTGTGCATCGTGCGCGGCGGACGTTCGCGCGGTCCGGGTCTCCTCAGCCATGAGGCCCATCATAGAATCATGGGATGATTGGTTGTCCATCCCGTAGCCGACTCGTGTGCCAAGGTGTGCCATGCCTCTGAGCCACCCGCGCCGTTCGGCGCTGTCCGAGCAGGTCATCGCCGAACTGCGCGCCCAGATCACGTCCGGTGAGTGGCCGGTCGGCTCGCGCATCCCGACCGAGCCGGAGCTGGTCGAGCAGTTGGGCGTGGCCCGCAACACCGTCCGCGAGGCGGTGCGGGCGCTCGCGCACAACGGGCTGCTGGACATCCGCCAGGGTTCCGGCACCTATGTCGCGGCGACGAGCGAGCTGGCCGGTGTGATGCACCGCAGGTTCGCCGACGCCGATCCCCGGCACATCGCGGAGCTGCGGTCCACGCTGGAGTCGTCGGCGGCGCGGCTGGCCGCGGAGCGGCGCACGGAGAAGGACCTCAAGCAGCTGGACGCGCTGCTGGTCCGGCGCGAGGAGGCGTGGGAGGCCGGGGAGGCGGAGGCGTTCGTGGCGGCCGACGCCACCTTCCACCTGGCCGTGGTGTCCGCGTCGCACAACGACGTGATGATCGCGATGTACGCGGACCTCGGCGAGGTGCTGCGGGACTGGCTGCGCGCGGACGTGGGCGCCGACCTGGAGCAGCGCTCGTACATGGACCATGCCCGGCTGGTGGACGCGATCCGTACCGGGGACGCGCGGGCGGCGGCCGCGGAGGCGGCGAGCCACCCCTTCCAGTGCCGGCCGGAGCGGTTCAGCCCGCCTTCTGGTGGCTGATCCAGACCACCCGGATCTCCTTCCAGCACCGCCCGGTCAGCTTCACGGTCATCGCGGGCCCGGCGGCCACCGGCGCGCTGTCGGTGTCGATGTCCCACCAGCGGGCGCACTCGATGTGCAGCCGGACCCGGTCGGTGTGCACGTAGGGGTTGTGGCAGTACGACACCACCCCGGAGCCGTCCACCTTGACACGGCAGGACGCGCCGAAGAGGTCGGGGGCGTGCGGCTCGCCGTCACCGGCACGGGCCACGCCGCACGGCAGGGCGAGGACGAGAGCGGCCACGGCGACCGGGGCCACGCTGCGGGACGGGCGCACAAGGGGACCTCCTCGGCCGGGCTGCGGAGGGGCGCGCGGAACAACGCCTGCTTCGAGGGTGCGCCGCCGGAACGGCGACGGCCCGGCCGGAGATCCGTACGGGTGAGGCCCGCACCCCGTTGGGGGGTACGGGCCTCACGCGGGTGCGGGACCGGTCAGGCGCCGATCGCGTGCAGGCCGCCGTCGACGTGGATGATCTCGCCGGTGGTCTTCGGGAACCAGTCGCTGAGCAGGGCGACGATGCCCTTGCCGGCCGGCTCCGGGTCCTTGAGGTCCCACTCCAGCGGGGAGCGGGTGTCCCACACGGCGGCCAGGTCGGAGAAGCCCGGGATGGACTTGGCGGCCATGGAGCCGAGCGGGCCGGCGGAGACGAGGTTGCAGCGGATGTTCTGCTTGCCCAGGTCGCGCGCCATGTAGCGGCTGGTGGCCTCCAGGGCGGCCTTGGCCGGGCCCATCCAGTCGTACTGCGGCCAGGCGTACTGCGCGTCGAAGGTGAGGCCGACGACCGAGCCGCCGTTCTGCATCAGCGGGAGGCACGCCGTGGTCAGCGACTTCAGGGAGAAGGCGGAGACGTGCATGGCGGTGGCGACGGACTCGAACGGCGTGTTGAGGAAGTTGCCGCCGAGGGCGTCCTGCGGGGCGAAGCCGATGGAGTGGACGACGCCGTCCAGGCCGCCCAGCTCCTCGCCGACGATGTCGGCCAGGCGCGCGAGGTGCTCCTCGTTGGTGACGTCCAGCTCGATGACCTTGGCCGGCTTCGGCAGCTTCCTGGCGATGCGCTCGGTCAGCGTGGGGCGCGGGAACGCGGTCAGGATGATCTCGGCGCCCTGCTCCTGGGCCAGCCGGGCCGCGTGGAAGGCGATGGAGGCTTCCGTCAGCACTCCCGTGATCAGGATGCGCTTGCCCTCGAGAATTCCGCTCATGGTGTTCAGTGACCCATTCCCAGTCCGCCGTCAACGGGGATGACGGCTCCAGTGATGTACGAGGCTTCGTCCGAGGCGAGGAACTTCACCGCCGCGGCCACCTCCTCAGGCTCGGCGTACCGGCCGAGCGGTACCTGCGACACGATGCTCTCGCGCTGCTCGTCGGTGAGCGCCTTGGTCATGTCGGTGTCGACGAAGCCGGGGGCGACGACGTTGAAGGTGAGGTTGCGCGAGCCCAGCTCACGGGCGAGGGAGCGAGCGAAGCCGACCAGCGCGGCCTTGGACGCGGCGTAGTTCGCCTGCCCCGCCGAGCCCAGCAGACCGACCACCGACGAGATCAGGACGACGCGGCCCTTCTTGGCGCGCAGCATGCCCCGGTTGGCCCGCTTGACGACGCGGAAGGTGCCGGTGAGGTTGGTGTCGATGACCGAGGTGAAGTCCTCCTCGGACATGCGCATCAGCAGCTGGTCCCTGGTGACACCGGCGTTGGCGACCAGGACCCCGACGGGGCCGTGCCGCTCCTCGATCTCCTTGTACGCCTGCTCGACCTGCTCGGCGTCGGTGATGTCGCACTTGAGGGCGAGGAAGCCCGCCGGGGGCTCACCCGAGCGGTACGTGATGGCGACCTTGTCGCCGGCGTCGGCGAAAGCGCGGGCGATGGCGAGGCCGATGCCCCGGTTGCCTCCGGTGACGAGAACCGAGCGGCTCAACGGATCACCCTTTCGTTAGCGATCTGCAGCGTTCCGACAATCCGCCCGGTCACCCGGGTGCCGGGCGGGAAGGCGGCTTCCCCGAAAACCTATCGGTCCAGCCACGACCACGGACAATCGGGCACCGACAGTGACACATCCCTGCTCCTGTCGGATTCCTACAGATGCTCAGCCCGTCCCGTGGGGCGCGTAGGAGGCCAGTCCCGCCGCTTTGGCCGCGCTCAGCATGCGCTTGTCATAGGTGATCAGACAGTCGAGCCCTTCGCCTATCGTGAGCGCACTCGCAACGTGGAGGGCGTCGAGCGCTCGGAGCCCGCTGGGCAGCCTGGCCGCAAGGTCCCGGACCTCCTCGGTCAGCAGGATCTCAGTCACGAGACGGTCCAAATCCGACAAGGCGTCCGGGAAGGATCCGACTTTGTCGAGTTGCCGCACCGTCTCCACGACACCGACCGTGCTCGTTGCCAGCGGAAGTCCCGGGCGCTCAGCCAGGAAGGCCCGCAGTTCGGGGGCATCCGACCGGCCCGTCAGCAACGTGATGAGAGCCGAGGAATCCATGTAGATCACGCGTCGTAGTCCTCGCGCTCAGCGAGCAGAAGCTGAAGTGGGTTGGGAGCGCCGTCCGGGACGTCGTACCTCGGCAGACTGTCCAGGTCGGAAGTGGTGGCTGCCTTGAGTCGGATCTTGCCTTGGGCCACAAGGTCGGCGTATCGGGCGACCGGCCCGGAACCCGGAAGCAGTATGGCGATGACGTTCCCGTGCCGGGTGACTTGTACCGCCTCACCCTTCTCAACACGGGCAAAGACCGCGCTGGGGTTATACGAGAACTCACGTACCGAGATGGTGCTCATGTCACGCTACCTCACTTCACCCGTTTGTACTTACTTTCCCATTAGGGTACCTACATTCTGTGGGTCCTTTGTAGGTATCGCACTCCGCCCACACCGTTTTCCCAGGGCCGGTTCGGGTGCTCGTACCCCAGCGGGTGGCTACCGCCTCGACCAGGAGGAGGCCCCGGCCTCCCTCCGCGGTGGGGTCCGGCGCCGGGAGTTTCGGGTGAGCGGGGTGGGTGTCGGAGACCTCCACGCGTACGTGGCCGGCCTCGTGACGCAGGCGTACCTCGAAGTCCCTTCCGGGTACGCGGCCGTGCAGTACGGCGTTCGCGGCGAGTTCGGCGACGACCAGGGCGACGGTTTCCGAGGCGGGGCTGCCGTACGGGTGCCCCCAGCGGTCCAGCTGGAGCACGGCCAGCATCCGCGCGAGGCGCGCGCCGCGCCTGGTGGCGGAGAAGCGCTGCACGAACATACTTACGGTGACTGCCTCTTGGGCACGTGAGGGTGGCATGTGTCCAGCGTGATGACTCCGTCGGCTCCACCAACAGGAACGAAGCCCATACAAGTTCGCTTGTATCAGTGCACACTCTGGACTGGGTGGGTCACTCCCCGTGACGATGAGCGGATCGGCCGGGTTGAGCGGGGTACGTGAAAGGTGGACGGCGATGGTGGCAGAGCACGGGGCTGAGTCTTCCGACAGTCTGAAGCTGTTCGGCGTGGTCTTGAAGTCGTTGCGGGATCAAAGCGGTCTGACTCAGGAGGAATTCGCCCTTCAGGTGCGGTACTCGGCGCCCTACATCGCCAAGATCGAGCAGGGAAAGCGGTTCCCCCCGGCGGATCTGCCCACACGAGCGGCGGGCGTCCTGGGCGAGGACGCGGCGAAGCTCCTGACAGCGGCGATCAAGACTCTGACGAGGCGGTCGGGTCTGGCGACCTGGTTCCAGCAGTGGGCGGGAATCGAAGAAGAGGCGATCTCCCTGTACGCATACGAATGCCGTGTGATTCCGGGGCTTTTACAGCCGGAGAGCTATATCCGTGCGGTGTTCGACCAGCAGATCCCTCCGCTGTCCCAGGAGCAGTTCGAGCAGCAGGTGGCCGCTCGGCTGGAGCGGCAGCGCATTCTGGACGAGCGCCCGAACACGGCGTTCTCCTTCATCATCGAAGAGGCCGTGCTGACACGCGGCCTGGGCGGCCCGGAGGTGACACGGGACGTCACCAGAAACCTCTTGGAGCAGGGCAGCCGACGGAACGTCGAGATCCTCCTCATGCCGCTCCATCAGGTGGACCACTGCGGCATCGACGGGCAGATGTACCTCGCCGAACGCGACAGCCACCAGTGGGTCGGGTACATCGAAGGGCACGACTGCAGCACCCTGCTCACCGAGCCCAAATTGGTGAGTTCCATGCTTCAGCGCTATGGGAAGATGCGCTCACAGGCGCTGGGGCACCTGGCCACCGCGAAAGTGCTGAGAGACCTGCAAGGAGCGCTATGAGCACGGAACTGACATGGTTCAAGAGCAGCTACAGCGGCACGGGTGGCGGCAACTGTGTCGAGGTCGCCGTGCTCCCCGCCTCCATCCACATCCGCGACTCCAAAGACAAGCGGATGCGCCCCCTCACCGTCACGCCGGAGGCATGGGCCGCGTTTGTCGCCGTATCGTGCCCCCATGCCCGGTGACCTGATCCGCATCGTCTCCCGCAACTCCCCCATGGCGCTCGCCCAAGTGGAGCGTGTGCAGGCCGAGTTGGCCGTGCTTCACCCTCAGGTCCGTACCGAGGTGCTGCCGGTGACGACCACCGGGGACCGCTGGATGGGGGACCTTGCCCAGGTCGAGGGCAAGGGGGCCTTCACCAAGGAGGTGGACGCCGCCCTGCTCAGGGGGGACGCCGACCTCGCCGTGCACTGCATGAAGGACGTACCCGGCGACCGCCCCATCCCGGCGGGGACCCTCTTCGCCGCCTACCTCGCGCGGGACGACATCCGGGACGCGCTGGTCGGCCCCCGGGGCCGCGCCCTGGACCAGCTACCGGCCGGGACCAGGATCGGCACTTCCTCCGTGCGCCGGGTCGCGCAGCTCGCCGCCTCCCATCCCCACCTGGCCTGCGTACCGATCCGGGGCAACGCGAACCGGCGGCTGGAGAAGATGGCGGCCGGGGACGCCGACGCGCTGATCCT
The DNA here is from genome assembly GCF_042721685.1 of Streptomyces sp. NPDC058459. NCBI lineage: Bacteria > Bacillati > Actinomycetota > Actinomycetes > Kitasatosporales > Streptomycetaceae > Streptomyces > Streptomyces sp. NPDC058459. Next base: position 22,218 of record NZ_JBHXLV010000066.1, read on the forward strand.
GGCCGTGTCGGGACTGGAACGCATCGGCCGGATGGACGCGGTCACGGAAGTCCTGGAGCTGGAGACGATGCTCCCGCCGATCGGCGCGGGCGTCCTCGCGCTCCAGTGCCGGGAGGACGACAGCAAGACCGTCGACCTCGTCAGCGGTCTTGGCGACCCGGCCACCCACCGTGAGACCACCGCCGAGCGGATGCTGCTGCACGTCCTCCAGGGACACTGCAACTCCCCCATCGCCGGGTACGCCCGCACCGAGCGCTCCGGTGAACTCTCGCTGCGCGCGGCCGTGTTCACCCCCGACGGCAAGACAGTCCTGCACGCGCACGAATGGGCGGGCCGTCTCGACCCCGCCACCCTCGGCATCTCCGTCGCCGTCGCGCTGCTCCGCCAGGGCGCGCGGCAACTCATCGACGGCATCGCCCACTGAGACCACCGGAACCGGCCGCCGGAGCCCGTATCCTCCTGAGCACCCCACCCCGTGCAGGAGGAACCCACTCGTGGCCCAGCAGATCGATCCCTCCTTCCTGGCGTTGCCACTGAGGGCCCTCGCCGACGCCGCGCTGGCGCGGGCGCGGGCCTTGGGGGCCGAGCACGCCGATTTCCGGCTGGAGCGGGTGCGCAGCGCGTCGTGGCGGCTGCGGGACGGGCGGCCGGCCGGGTCCTCGGACACCACCGACCTGGGGTACGCCGTCAGGGTCGTGCACGGGGGCAGTTGGGGGTTCGCCTCAGGGGTGGACCTGACCATGAACGGCGCCGCCAAGGTCGCCTCCCAGGCCGTGGCCATGGCCAAGCTGTCCGCCCAGGTGATCAAGGCCGCCGGCTCGGACGAGAGGGTCGAGCTGGCCGACGAGCCCGTGCACACCGACAGGACGTGGATCTCCTCTTACGAGATCGACCCCTTCACCGTGCCGGACGAGGAGAAGTCCGCGCTGCTCGCCGACTGGAGCGGGCGGCTCCTCGCGGCGCAGGGCGTGGACCACGTGGACGCGTCGCTGACGACCGTGCACGAGAACAAGTTCTACGCCGACTCCGCCGGGACCGTGACCACCCAGCAGCGCGTCCGGCTGCACCCCGAGTTGACGGCCGTCTCCGTGGACGGCTCCAGCGGCGAGTTCGACTCGATGCGCACCCTCGCCCCGCCCGCCGGCCGGGGCTGGGAGTACCTGACCGGCACCGGCTGGGACTGGGACGCCGAACTCGAACAGATCCCCGAGCTGCTGGCCGGGAAGATGCGCGCCCCGAGCGTGGAGCCAGGCCTGTACGACCTGGTCGTGGACCCCTCCAACCTGTGGCTCACCATCCACGAGTCCATCGGCCACGCCACCGAACTGGACCGCGCCCTCGGCTACGAGGCCGCCTACGCGGGTACCTCGTTCGCCACCTTCGACCAGCTCGGCACGCTCAAGTACGGCTCCGAGCTGATGAACGTCACCGGCGACCGCACCGCCGAACACGGCCTGGCCACCATCGGCTACGACGACGAGGGCGTGGCCGCGCAGTCCTGGGACCTGGTGAAGGACGGCACCCTCGCCGGGTACCAACTCGACCGCCGCATCGCCAGGCTGACCGGCTTCGAGCGCTCCAACGGGTGTGCCTTCGCGGACTCCCCCGGCCATGTCCCGGTCCAGCGCATGGCCAACGTGTCGCTGCGGCCGGACCCCGCCGGCCTGTCGACGGAGGGGCTGATCGGGGGCGTCGACAGGGGCATCTACGTGGTCGGGGACCGGTCCTGGTCGATCGACATGCAGCGCTACAACTTCCAGTTCACCGGCCAGCGCTTCTTCCGCATCGAGAACGGGCGGATCACCGGGCAGCTCAGGGATGTCGCCTACCAGGCCAACACCACCGATTTCTGGGGCTCGATGGCCGCTGTCGGCGGCCCGCAGACCTACGTCCTCGGCGGCGCCTTCAACTGCGGCAAGGCCCAGCCCGGCCAGGTCGCCGCCGTCTCCCACGGCTGCCCCTCCGCCCTGTTCCGGGGCGTCAACATCCTCAACACCACGCAGGAGGCCGGGCGATGAGCGCGCGGACCAGCAAGCCGTACGAGATCGTCGAGCAGGCCCTCGCGCTGTCCCGGGCGGACGGCTGTGTCGTCATCGCGGACGAGGAGTCCAGCGCCAACCTGCGCTGGGCGGGCAACGCGCTCACCACCAACGGCGTGACCCGCGGCCGTACCCTCACGGTCATCGCCACGGTGGACGGGCAGCAGGGCACCGCCTCCGGCGTGGTCTCGCGGTCGGCGGTGACGGCGGCCGAGCTGGAGCCGCTGGTGCGGGCCGCCGAGGCCGCCGCACGGGCGGCCGGACCCGCCGAGGACGCCCAGCCGCTGGTCAGCGGGGTCCCGGACTCCCCCGACTTCCGCGACGCGCCCGCCGAGACCTCCTCCGCCGTCTTCGCCGACTTCGCCCCGGCGCTCGGTGAAGCCTTCGCCCGAGCCCGGACCGGCGGCCGCGAGCTGTACGGCTTCGCCAGCCACGAGACCGTCTCCACCTACCTCGGCAGCTCCACCGGCCTGCGCCTGCGGCACGACCAGCCGACCGGCACCCTGGAGCTGAACGCCAAGTCCCCCGACCACACCCGCTCCGCCTGGGCCGGCCGCTCCACCCGTGACTTCAAGGACGTCGACCCCGGCGCCCTGGACACCGAGCTGGCCGAGCGCCTCGGCTGGGCGGAGCGCCGGGTGGAGCTGCCGGCCGGGCGGTACGAGACGCTGCTGCCGCCGTCCGCCGTGGCCGACCTGCTGATCTACCAGCTGTGGTCCGCCTCCGGCAGGGACGCCACCGAGGGCCGCACGGTGTTCTCCAGGCCGGGCGGCGGCACCCGTACCGGCGAGCGGCTCAGCGAGCTGCCGCTGAACCTGCGCAGCGACCCCGACGAGCCGGGCCTGAAGTGCGCGCCCTTCGTCGTCGCGCACTCCTCCGGCGGCGACCGCTCGGTGTTCGACAACGGGCTGCCCGTACGCGCCACCGACTGGGTCAGGGACGGGGTCCTCGATCACCTCACCACCACCCGGCACAGCGCGGCCCTGACCGGGCTGCCGCTCGCCCCGGCGCTGGACAACCTGATCCTGGACGGCGGCGGCGAGCGCTCGCTCGCGGAGATGGTCGCGGCCACCGAGCGCGGGCTGCTGCTGACCTGCCTCTGGTACATCCGCGAGGTCGACCCGGCGACCCTGCTGCTCACCGGCCTCACCCGCGACGGCGTCTACCTCGTGGAGAACGGCGAGGTCACCGGCCAGGTGAACAACTTCCGCTTCAACGAGTCCCCGGTCGGCGTGCTGGGCCGGGCCGGCGAGGCGGGCCGCACCGAGCAGACGCTGCCGCGTGAGTGGAGCGACTGGTTCACCCGGGCCGCGATGCCCCCGCTCCGCATCCCCGAATTCAATATGAGCTCTGTCAGCCAGGGCGTATAACCTCGTACTCGGCTGTCACCCGACCGCCGGAAGATCATCGAGGAGACACGAGAACCGTGACGGACATCGTCGACGAACTGAAGTGGCGTGGGCTCATCGCCCTCTCCACCGACGAGGACGCATTGCGCAAGGCGTTCGCGGACGGTCCTGTCACGTTCTATTGCGGCTTCGACCCGACCGCGCCCAGCCTGCACCTCGGCAACCTGGTCCAGATCCTCACCATGCGCCGCATCCAGAACGCGGGCCACCGTCCGCTCGGCCTGGTCGGCGGTGCCACCGGTCTGATCGGTGACCCGAAGCCGAACGCGGAGCGCACGCTGAACGCGCCGGAGACCGTCAACCAGTGGGTGGAGCGGCTGCGCGCGCAGATCCAGCCGCTGCTGGACTTCGACGGCCCGAACGCGGCCGTGATGGTCAACAACCTGGACTGGACCCAAGGGCTGTCGGCCATCGAGTTCCTGCGGGACATCGGCAAGCACTTCCGGGTCAACAAGATGATCGCCAAGGAGGCCGTCTCCCGCCGGCTGAACTCCGACGCGGGCATCAGCTACACCGAGTTCAGCTACCAGATCCTCCAGGGCATGGACTTCCTGGAGCTGTACCGGCGGTACGGCTGCACGCTCCAGACCGGCGGCAGCGACCAGTGGGGCAACCTCACCTCGGGCACCGACCTGATCCACCGGGTAGAGCCGGACGCCGTGGTGCACGCGCTGGGCACCCCGCTGATCACCAAGGCGGACGGCACCAAGTTCGGCAAGACCGAGTCGGGCACGGTGTGGCTGGACGCGGAGATGACCACGCCGTACGCGTTCTACCAGTTCTGGCTGAACGCGGACGACCGGGACGTGTCCAAGTTCCTGCGCATCTTCAGCTTCAGGTCCCGCGAGGAGATCGAGGAGCTGGAGCGGCTGACCGAGGAGCGTCCGCAGGCCCGTGCGGCGCAGCGCGCGCTCGCGGAGGAGCTGACGACGCTGGTGCACGGCGCGGAGCAGACCGCCGCCGTGGTCGCCGCGTCCAAGGCGCTGTTCGGCCAGGGCGAGCTGGCGGAGCTGGACGAGGCGACGCTCGCCGCCGCGCTGTCCGAGCTGCCGCACATCCAGGTCGCGGACCTGGGTCCGGTGGTGGACCTGCTCGCCGAGGTGGGCCTGGTGGCCAGCAAGTCGGCCGCGCGCCGCACGGTGAAGGAGGGCGGTGCCTACGTGAACAACGTCAAGGTCGGCGCCGAGGACGCGGTTCCGGCCGCCGGTGAGCTGCTGCACGGGCGCTGGCTGGTGCTGCGCCGGGGCAAGAAGAACCTGGCGGCGGTCGAGGTCACGGGCGCCTGAGTACCTGAGAGAGGGCGGCTTCCCCGCGTGGGGAGGCCGCCCGCTGTCGTTCCCGCCGGGTCACACCCGTTCGTCGTACTTACGCTTGCGGCGTTTGCCGAGGGTCGCGGTGTAGAGCATGTCGACGAAGAACACGATGATGATCGCGGCGACGAGCTGGAAGATGTGCCGGCTCCAGTCGATGCCGCTGGTCTCCGCCACCCCCAGGCCGCGTGCGACGGCGTTGCCCGCCAGGGCGCCCAGGATGCCGCAGATGGTGGTCAGCCACAGCGGGCTGTGCTGCTTGCCGGGAATGATCGCCTTCGCGAGCAGGCCCAGCACGAATCCCACGATGATCGCCCACAGCCAGCCCATGGCGGCCTCCTCGTCCGGTCCGACCTGATCGATCTGATCGTCCCGGCCAGTCTGGGCGCGCCCCGGGCGCCGCGCATGCCGGGCGCATCCGGATGGTGGGCGTTCGCGCAGGCCGGGCGGCGCCCCGCTATCGAGCGCGGCGCCGTGGCGGCGTACCGTTGGTGGGTGTCCCGGTCCGGTTTCCCCGACGGGCCCGGACGCGGGTTCGGGCCGGGGATGGTCCCAGGCGGGCGGATGGTGGACTGATGGGCAAGCAGCGTGGCGAGGTTTTCCGGATCACCGGCGCCCGGACCGGCCTGGCCGAGGACATACGGGGCCGGCAGCGGCGGTACGTCATCTCCATGTCGGTCCGTACGGTGTCGGTGATCCTGGCCGCCTCCCTGTGGAACGTGGAGCGGTACGTCGCCATCGTGGCGCTGGTGCTGGGCGTCGCGATGCCGTACGTCGCCGTGGTGATCGCCAACGCGGGCCGGGAGCGGCCGCAGTCACTGCCGTCGACCTTCGTCGTCATGCCGTCGAAGCCCATGATCACGCCGCCGGCCGCCGGGGATGGCGGGGCGCGGGCGGAATCCGGCCCCCGGCAGACGTCGGCGGAGCCGGGGGCGGAGTCTCGCGGGAAACCCTCCGACCGGGCCTGAGCAGCGCGGGAGCGGGAAAAGCGGAAGGCGACTTCCCGCCAAGCTCAGGAAAACCTCAGATCAATCATGCTGTTCCTGTGCCGGTCGGCCAGTCCTGCGTGACATACTTCGTACGCGCTCCGCATCCCCCGTCGGAGCGACAGACCGACGCCGGGCAGCTCCCCCCGTGGCTGCTCGGCGTCGCCTTGTCCGCGGCCGTTTCCGCCGCCGGGGCTCCCTCTGTGAGAATCCCGCTGTGAGCGACACACCGATCTGTTCCGCCAAGGGCTGCCGTGCCGACGCCCTGTGGGTGCTGGCGTGGAACAACCCGAAACTGCACACCCCCGAACGGCGCAAGACCTGGATCGCCTGCGAGGAGCACCGCGAGCACCTGTCGCAGTTCCTCTCGGTGCGCGGGTTCCTGAAGGACGTCGTCCCGCTGCGGGAGTGGGAGGACTCAGCCGCCGATCGCTGACATCGGGCGGTCCGGCTGGACGAAGGCCGGGTCGGTGAGGCCCGCGCCCGCCTTCTTGCCCCACATGGCCTTGCGCCACAGCTCGGCGATCTCCTCGTCCGAGGTGCCGGAGCGCAGCAGGGCGCGCAGGTCGGTCTCCTCGGTGGCGAACAGACAGGTGCGTATCTGCCCGTCGGCGGTGAGGCGGGTGCGGTCGCAGGCCGCGCAGAACGGGCGGGTCACCGAGGCGATGACCCCTACCCGCTGCGGGCCGCCGTCCACCAGCCAGCGTTCCGCCGGGGCCGAACCGCGCTCGCCCTCGCCCTCCTCGGTGAGGGCGAAGCGGGTGCGCAGCGAGGCCAGGATGTCCTGGGCGGTGACCATGCCCTCGCGCTTCCAGCCGTGCTGGGCGTCCAGCGGCATCTGCTCGATGAAGCGGAGTTCGTAATCGTGCTCCACCGCCCAGGCCAGCAGGTCGGGGGCCTCGTCCGCGTTCAGGCCCGGCATCAGCACCGAGTTGACCTTGACCGGGGTGAGGCCGGCGTCGGCGGCGGCCTGAAGGCCGTCCAGCACGTCCTGGTGGCGGTTGCGCCGGGTGAGGGTCTTGAAGACGTCGGGGCGCAGGGTGTCCAGGGAGACGTTGACCCGGTCCAGGCCGGCCTGCTTCAGTGCGGCGGCGGTGCGCTTGAGGCCGATGCCATTGGTGGTGACGGACAGCCGGGGGCGCGGCCGGAGGGCCGCGACGCGCTCCACGATGCCTACCAGGCCGGGCCGCAGCAGGGGCTCGCCGCCGGTGAAGCGGACCTCCTCGATGCCGAGGCGGGTCACCGCGAGGTCGACGAGGCGGACGATCTCGTCGTCCGTGAGCAGGTCGGGCTTGGCCAGCCACTGCAGGCCCTCCTCGGGCATGCAGTAGGTGCACCGCAGATTGCACCGGTCGGTCAGCGAAACCCTCAGGTCGGTGGCCACCCGGCCGTAGGTGTCGATGAGCACGTGGGCCCCCTCCCTCGTTCTCCGGACCGCTTTTCCCTGTCACCTGCGAGCCTACGCGAGACCTCGGACATCGACAGCCGCTGTTCTCCCGGCCCGGAACGGCGCGGACCGGCGCGGAACGGCCCGGAACTTCCCCGAACGGCGCGGAACGGCCCGT
>NZ_JBHXLV010000067.1:0-29515 GCF_042721685.1 Streptomyces sp. NPDC058459
CCCGTCGCGTGTGCGGCGGGGGCGGCCCTCGGGTCCCTCGGGGTGCCTCAGCGGGGCTCAGTCACCGTTGCCGGGAGCCGGCGTCGTCTTCTGGATCTGGGTCAGGAACTCGATGTTCGACTTGGTCTGCTTCATCTTGTCGAGCAGCAGCTCGATCGCCTGCTGCTGGTCGAGCGCGTGCAGCACGCGACGCAGCTTCCAGGTGATGGCCAGCTCCTCGCTGCCGAGCAGGATCTCTTCCTTGCGGGTGCCGGACGCGTCGACGTCCACCGCCGGGAAGATGCGCTTGTCGGCGAGCTTCCGGTCGAGCTTGAGCTCCATGTTGCCGGTGCCCTTGAACTCCTCGAAGATCACCTCGTCCATGCGGGACCCGGTGTCGACCAGCGCGGTGGCGAGGATGGTCAGCGAACCGCCGTCCTCGATGTTGCGCGCGGCACCGAAGAAGCGCTTCGGCGGGTACAGGGCGGTGGAGTCGACACCACCGGAGAGGATGCGGCCCGACGCCGGGGCGGCGAGGTTGTACGCACGGCCCAGACGCGTGATCGAGTCGAGCAGCACGACGACGTCGTGACCCAGCTCCACCAGGCGCTTGGCGCGCTCGATGGCAAGCTCGGCGACCGTGGTGTGGTCCTCGGCCGGGCGGTCGAAGGTCGAGGAGATGACCTCGCCCTTGACCGACCGCTGCATGTCGGTGACCTCTTCCGGACGCTCGTCGACCAGGACGACCATCAGGTGGCACTCGGGGTTGTTGTGCGTGATCGCGTTGGCGATCGCCTGCATGATCATGGTCTTGCCGGTCTTCGGCGGGGCCACGATCAGACCGCGCTGGCCCTTGCCGATCGGCGACACGAGGTCGATGATGCGGGTCGTCAGCACGGAGGACTCGGACTCCAGCCGGAGCCGGTCCTGCGGGTACAGCGGCGTCAGCTTGTTGAACTCCGGCCGCCCGCGGCCGTGTTCGGGCGCCATGCCGTTGACGGAGTCGAGGCGGACCAGCGCGTTGAACTTCTCGCGGCGCTCCCCCTCCTTCGGCTGGCGGACCGCGCCGGTGACGTGGTCGCCCTTGCGCAGGCCGTTCTTGCGGACCTGGGCGAGGGAGACGTACACGTCGTTCGGGCCGGGCAGGTAGCCGGAGGTGCGGATGAACGCGTAGCTGTCGAGGATGTCCAGGATGCCCGCGACGGGGATCAGGACGTCGTCCTCGTTGACCTGCGGCTCGGCGATCTCGTCGCGGCCACGGCGGCCACGGCGGTCGCGGTAGCGGCCCCGACGGCCGCGGCGGCCGCCCTCGAAGTCGTCGCCGTCCTCGTCGGCCCGCTGCTGCTGCCGGTCCTGACGGTCCTGGCGAGAGCCCGCACCCTGCTGCTGGCCCTGCTGACGGTCCTGACGACCGCCGCCGCCCTGCTGCTGGTCGTCGCCCTTGCCCCGGCGGTCGCGGTCACGGCCGCCCCGGTCGCGGTCACGGTCACGGCGGTCGCGGCGGCCACGGGCCTCACCGTCGACGTCGGCCTTGCCGTCGGCCTGCGGCTGCTGCTGGGCTTCGCCCTTGGGCTCGGTGCTCTCGCCCTGGGTCCCGTCGGACTCCGCGACGGCCGGGCTGCCCGCGTCGGCGGTGGCACGACGGCGACGGCGCTCGTTCGGGGAGTCCTCCCCCCCACGCTCGGCGGCGGGCTGGCCGGGGATGTCGATCTGCTGCGCGGCGGCCTTGTCGGCGGCCGGCTGCGCGGACTTCTCCGCCTTCGCCTCGGTGGCGGTCTCACCCGTACGGGCCTTGGAGGTGGCGCGGCGCTTGGGCTTGGTCTCCTCGGCGGCCTCGGCCTTGGGGGCGCTTCCCCCGGCCTGGGCCTCCTTGATGACCTCGATCAGCTGGCTCTTGCGCATCCGCGCGGTGCCTCTGATGCCGAGGCCCGAGGCGACCTGCTGGAGTTCGGCCAGCACCATGCCCTCGAGGCCGGTACCACGGCGCCGCCGGGAGCCGGCACCGGCGGCAGGCGCGGAGTCCGTGGCGGGCGCGGCAGCGGTCTCCTCGACACGTGCGCCCATCAGATCGGTGGTGTCGCTCACGAAGGGTCCTTCCCTGGAGCGGACGTCGGCCTGTCTGGCTCGGCGACCGGTTGTGCTGTCCGGCATCGGTTCTGTGGGTAAGTACCGAGCCGGGGCGGTGGTCCGCCTTGAAGCGGCGGAAGAGAATTTCTGGTGATGGCGCTCCCGCGAGCCGTGACACCCGGTGTCACATGGCGCGGCGGCGCCGATTCCGGAGCGTGCCCGCTGACTCGCTCAGTGCTGCCACGCGACGTACTGCCCAGGTACGGCGCACGGAACACGGAGTGGCTTGGGAGGCTCCCGGAAGAATGTCTGTCCCTGACGGGGACACGAAGCACCTCGCCATGGTGGGGTCGGGTGCAGACTTGAGATTAACACTACCGGATGCAACAAACATTCCCCCTCTCCAAATCCGGCAACCGGGTGTCAGGGCGCGAGCGGCAGCACGCTCGCCCCCCGGGTGTCGAGGCTCAGCCGGTTGGCCGCCCAGTCGGCGCCCGCGAGGGCCTCCACCTTGTCGGCGGTGGCCTCGTCGGTGAGCGCCATGACGGTGGGCCCGGCACCGGAGATGACGGCCGGTACGCCGTCCCCGCGCAGCCGTTCCACCAGTGCGGCGCTCTCCGGCATGGCGGGGGCGCGGTACTCCTGGTGCAGCCGGTCCTCGGTGGCCGGCAGCAGCAGTTCGGGACGCCGGGTCAGGGCCTCGACGAGCAGCGCGGCCCGGCCGGCGTTGGCGGCGGCGTCGACATGCGGGACGGTGCGCGGGAGCAGTCCGCGCGCGGTCTCGGTGAGTACGGGCTTCCCGGGCACGAAAACCACCGGAACGACGGAACGGTCGGGCTCCATCCTGATGGCGCGGGCGGCACCGGACTCCAGCCAGGAGAGGGTGAACCCACCGAGCAGACAGGCCGCGACGTTGTCCGGGTGGCCCTCGATCTCGGTGGCCAGCTCCAGCAGCGCGGTGTCGTCGAGGCGGGCCTCGCCGCCTATGGTCACCGCGCGCGCGGCGACGATCCCCGCGCAGATGGCGGCGGAGGAGGAGCCGAGGCCGCGGCCGTGCGGGATGCGGTTGGCGCAGACGATCTCCAGCCCGCGCGGCTGTCCGCCCAGCAGGTCGAAGGCGGTGCGCAGGGCGCGTACGAGCAGATGGCGCTCGTCGCGCGGGAGCGTCTCACCGCCCTCGCCCGCGATGTCGATGTGCAGACCGGAGTCGGCGACCCGGACGACCACGTCGTCGTACAGCCCCAGCGCCAGGCCCAGGGCGTCGAAGCCCGGACCGAGGTTGGCGCTGGTGGCGGGGGTGCGCACCCGGACGGCGGCGGCGCGGAAGGCGGGACCGGCCATCGCTCGAAGACTCTCCTTGAGCTGCGTGACGGACGTGACTGCCGAATGGCCCGCGAGGGCATCCGGTGCGGACACTCGATGACGTACGAAGACCCCTCGGGCCGCCTGGTACGGCGCGGCCCCGTGCCACACGCGTGGGCAGGTGCGGTGGGCGGGTTCCCCCCAGCTTATCGAAGGAAGGTTCCGCCGCGACATAGGGCGCACAGGAGGCGCACGATGCGTGTCGTAAGCCCCCCGTGCACCCGTCGGTCAGGCGAGGCCGAGACGCTCGGCGGCGATGGACGCGTCGACCGGCACGGTGACCGGCTGCGGTGCGCCGGCCACGGCCCAGTCCGGGTCCTTCAGGCCGTTGCCGGTGACGGTGCAGACGACGGTCTGGCCGGGGTCCACCTTGCCCTGCTCGGCGGCCTTCAGCAGTCCGGCGACCGAGGCGGCGGAGGCGGGCTCCACGAAGACGCCCTCCTGCGCGGCCAACAGCCGGTAGGCGCGCAGGATCTCACGGTCCGTCACCTCGTCGATGTGGCCGCCGGATTCGTCCCGCGCGGCCAGCGCGCGCTGCCAGGAGGCGGGGTTGCCGATCCGGATGGCGGTGGCGACGGTCGAGGGGTCCTTGACGATCTCGCCGCGCACGATGGGCGCGCTGCCGGACGCCTGATAGCCCCACATGCGCGGGGTGCGGGTGGCCGGGCCGTCGGCGGCGTACTCCCGGTACCCCTTCCAGTAGGCCGTGATGTTGCCCGCGTTGCCGACCGGAAGGACATGGATGTCGGGGGCGTCGCCCAGCATGTCCACGATCTCGAACGCGGCGGTCTTCTGGCCCTCGATACGCACCGGGTTGACCGAATTGACCAGCGCCACGGGATAGTTGTCGCTCAGTCCGCGCGCGAGGTCGAGGCAGTCGTCGAAGTTGCCGTCGACCTGGAGGATCTTCGCGCCGTGCACGAGGGCCTGGCCCATCTTGCCCAGCGCGATCTTGCCCCGCGGGACGAGCACGGCGCAGACCATGCCCGCGCGCACCGCGTAGGCGGCGGCCGAGGCGGAGGTGTTGCCGGTGGAGGCGCAGATGACCGCCTTGGCGCCCTCCTCCTTGGCCCGCGTGATGGCCATGGTCATGCCCCGGTCCTTGAACGAGCCGGTGGGGTTGGCCCCCTCCACCTTGAGGTGGACCGCGCAGCCCGTGCGCTCGGAGAGCACCTGCGCGGACACGAGAGGCGTGCCGCCCTCGCGGAGCGACACGACCGCCGTGCTGTCGGTGACCGGCAGCCGGTCCCGGTACTCCTCGATGATTCCGCGCCACTGGTGGGTCATTGCCGCTTACTCCCCTTCAACCCGCATGATGCTGGCGACACCCCGCACGGTGTCGAGCTTGCGCAGCGCCTCCACGGTCCCGGTGAGGGACGCGTCCGAGGCCCGGTGTGTGACGACGACGAGGGACGCCTCGCCGCCCTCCCGTCGCCCGCCGCCCCCCTGCTCCACGGCGGCCGCGTCGCCGCCGCTCTGATTCTTCCCCTGCTGCCTGACCGTGTCGATGGACACCCCGTGCTCCGCGAACACCGTGGCGACCTGGGCCAGGACACCCGGTTTGTCGGCGACGTCGAGGCTGATGTGGTACCGCGTGACGACGTCCCCCATCGGCGAGACGGGCAGCGCCGCGTACGCCGACGCGCCGGGTCCGGTCGCGCCGCCGAGCCGGTTGCGGCAGACGGCGACGAGGTCGCCGAGGACGGCCGAGGCGGTGGGCGCGCCACCGGCGCCGGGGCCGTAGAACATCAGCTGCCCGGCCGCGTCGGACTCCACGAACACCGCGTTGTACGCACCGCGCACCGAGGCCAGGGGGTGGGTCAGCGGGATCATCGCGGGGTGGACGCGGGCGGTGACCGAGGCGCCGTCCTCGGCCCGCTCGCAGATGGCGAGCAGCTTGATGGTGCAGCCCATCTCCCGCGCGGAGCGGAAGTCGGCGGCGGTGACCTCGGTCATGCCCTCGCGGTGCACGTCGTCCAGGCGGACCCGGGTGTGGAAGGCGATCCCGGCCAGGATGGCGGCCTTGGCGGCGGCGTCGAAGCCCTCGACGTCGGCGGTGGGGTCGGCCTCCGCGTACCCGAGCGCGGTGGCCTCGTCCAGAGCCTCCTGGTAGCCGGCGCCGGTGGAGTCCATCTTGTCGAGGATGAAGTTGGTGGTGCCGTTGATGATGCCGAGCACGCGGTTGACCTTGTCGCCGGCGAGGGACTCGCGCAGCGGGCGGATCAGCGGGATGGCACCGGCGACGGCGGCCTCGTAGTAGAGGTCCCGGCCGTGTTCCTCGGCGGCGGCGTGCAGGGCGGCGCCGTCCTGGGCGAGCAGGGCCTTGTTGGCCGAGACGACGGACGCGCCGTGCTCCAGCGCGGTGGTGATGAGGCCACGGGCGGGCTCGATGCCGCCGATGACCTCCACCACCACGTCGATGTCACCGCGCTTGACCAGGGCGGTCGCGTCGGTGGTGACGAGCGCCGGGTCGATCCCGGCGCGCACCTTCGAGGGCCTCCGTACGGCGACCCCGGCCAGTTCGACCGGGGCCCCGATGCGGGCGGCGAGGTCGTCGGCGTGCGTCGTCATGATGCGCGCCACCTCGGAGCCGACCACTCCACAGCCCAGCAGCGCCACCTTCAGCGGACGCGTACGCATCATCCGACCTCGTTTCCTCTCACCGTCTGCGGTTCGACCAGTCTCACTCACCGGATGGGGCTTGCCGCCCTACGTCCGGATCGTGAGACATCTGTCTGGTGTTCCCGGAACGGGGCCTCGGGCCGCCCCGGGTGGGGGTTCAGCCGACGTCCAGCCGGAGCAGGTCCTCCTCGGTCTCCCGGCGGACGATCACCCGCGCCTCGCCGTCGCCGACCGCGACGACCGGCGGACGCGGGACGTGGTTGTAGTTGCTGGCCATGGACCGGCAGTAGGCACCCGTGGCCGGTACGGCGATCAGGTCGCCCGGCGCCAGGTCGGCGGGGAGGAACGCGTCCTTGACCACGATGTCCCCGCTCTCGCAGTGCTTGCCGACCACGCGGGTCAGCATCGGCTCGGCGTCACTGGCGCGCGAGACGAGCGCGACGCTGTACTCGGCGTCGTACAGCGCGGTACGGATGTTGTCCGACATCCCGCCGTCGACGGAGACGTAGGTGCGCAGCCCGTCCAGCGGCTTGACCGTGCCGACCTCGTACAGCGTGAACGCGCTCGGTCCGACGATGGCGCGGCCCGGCTCGACGGAGACCCGGGGGACGCGCAGCCGGGCGGCCTCGCACTCGCGGGTGACGATCTCGGTGAGCGCCTTGGCGATCTCGTGCGGCTCACGGGGGTCGTCGGCGCTGGTGTAGGCGATGCCGAGGCCGCCGCCGAGGTCGATCTCGGGCAGCTCGACGCCGTGCTCGTCGCGGATGTCCTTCAGCAGGCCGACGACGCGGTGGGCGGCGACCTCGAAGCCGGACATGTCGAAGATCTGCGAGCCGATGTGGCTGTGGAGGCCGATGAGTTCGAGCCCGTCCAGGGTGAGCGCCCGCCGTACGGCCTCCGCGGCCTGCCCCCCGGCCAGCGGGATACCGAACTTCTGGTCCTCGTGGGCGGTGGCGATGAACTCGTGGGTGTGGGCCTCGACGCCGACGGTGATGCGGATCTGCGCCTTCTGCCGCTTGCCGAGTGCCTGCGCGATGTGCGCTACGCGGACGATCTCCTGGAAGGAGTCGAGCACGATGCGCCCCACGCCGGCCTCGACGGCCCGGGTGATCTCCGCCACCGACTTGTTGTTGCCGTGGAAGGCGAGGCGCCCGGGGTCCATCCCGGCGGACAGCGCGGTGGCCAGTTCGCCGCCGGAGCAGACGTCGAGGTTGAGCCCCTCCTCGTCCAGCCAGCGCACGACGGCGCGCGAGAGGAACGCCTTGCCCGCGTAGAACACGTCGGCGTCGCTGCCGAACGCGGTGCGCCAGGCGCGGGCGCGGGCGCGGAAGTCGGACTCGTCGAGGATGTAGGCGGGGGTGCCGAACTCCTCGGCGAGCGCGGTCACATCGCGGCCGCCGACGGTGAGGACGCCGTCCTCGTCCCGGCTCACGCTCCGGGCCCACACCTTGGGGTCGAGGGCGTTGAGATCGGCCGGCGGGGCGGCGTAGTGCCCCTCGGTCAGGACATCGGCGTGACGGGGCCCGGCAGGGTGGGCGGAACGGCTCATGGCGTGGCTCTCTGTTCTCGGATCTCAGAGGTGTTCGGGTGCGTCGATGCCGAGCAGGGACAGGCCACCGGCAAGCACCGCCCCGGCTGCTTCGGCAAGCGCCAGCCGGGCTCGATGGGCGGCCGTGGGTTTCTCCTCCCCGACGGGGAGCACCTCGGGCAGAAAGGGCAGCAGGGCATCGGCGACGGTGAGAAGGTGCCGGGCCAGGCGGTCGGGGGCGTGGGCGGTGGCGGCGGCCCGGAGGACGCGGGGGTGGTCGGCCAGGGGGGTCTGGAGGGGATGCGGCCTGACGGGACGGCCGGCGGCGGGGTGGCCCGCACCGGCTCGCCCTCGGCCGGGGGCGGGGGCGGGGGGGCAGGGACGGTCCGGCTCGCTGACGGCGGGGCGGGGGGTGGGGGGCGCGGCGTGCGCGGGGGCGGGGGGACGGGCCGCCTTGCTGACGGCGGGGCCGGGGGCGGTGGCCGCCGCGTGCGCGGGGGCGCCGGGGACGGGAGAGCCGGCGCTCGTGAGGCGGGCCCCGGACGCCGGTTCGCCCATGCCCGTGTCCGTACCCGTACCCGTACCCGTATCCGTGTCCGTGCGACCGGGCAGGCCCAGCTCCCCCGGTTCCGCGCTGAAGCCTAGGTCGCGGGCGTTGCGGGTGAGGGCGCGTACGCGGGCGTGGGCGTAGCGGACCCGGAAGAGGGGGTTGATCTCGCGCTGCACGAGGTGGTCGGCGGTGATCCGGGGCCGGTCGTGCGGGGCGGGGTGCAGCAGGGCCCAGCGGGCGGCGTCGGGGCCGAGCGGCGCGGGGTCCTCGGGCGCGGGCACGGGCCGCAGCGTGACGGGCTCCCCGTGCTGGATCTCCGCCCGCCCGCCCTGGGTGGCGACGATGCGCGCGAGGGCGTCGGCGACGGCCTCGGCACGCACCTCGTACGGCACCCGCAGGACGACGGTCCGACCGGCGAGGGAGTCCCCGTGCCCGTACTCCGGACCGCGCTCGCGGATCTCGCGGACGAGCCCGGTGAGCAGGTCGTCGCGGGCGCGGAGGCTGATGTTGAGGAACCCCGGCCCGGTGACGACGACGTCCCCCACCCCCTCGGCGCCGAGGAGCCGCGCCCGCAGGATGTCGGCGACGCGAAGCGGCGGCTGGGCGGCGGGGCGGGCGAGGCGGAGGGCGACGTTGGTGGCGAAGTCCCCGCACCCGCCGGGGCCCGGCTCGGTCACGGTGACCCGTTCCGGCAGGGCCACGCTCAGCTCCCCGGAGTCCACGGCACGGCGCACCGCGTCCAGGACGGTACGGGACAGCTCGGCGGGGGTCACGGGACAAGCCTAGGGGAGGGGGGAGGGGCGGACGGGGACGGGTGGCTAGCCGCCGAAGCAGACCCCGTCGCGCCGGTCGCTCCGCTCCAGGAGACCCTTGACGAGGCGGACCAGCTCGTCGGGCTCGAAGGGCTTGGGCAGGAAGGCGTCGACGCCGGCGTCGAGCCCGCTCTCCACCTCGTACTGGGTGCACGCGCTGATGATGGCGAGCGGGAGGTCGCGGGTGCGGGGGTCGGCGCGGAGACGGGCGGCGGTACTCAGCCCGTCGAGCCGGGGCATGACGATGTCGAGCGTGATGACGTCCGGGCGCACGTGGTGCACCACATCAAGACACTCGGCACCATCGACCGCGGTCACCACCTCAAGCCCTTCCAGCTCGAGGTTGACCTTGATCAGCTGCCGGATGCCCTTGCTGTCGTCCACAACAAGCACCCGGCGGGGCGCGCCAGACACAACTCGAGAGTAGGTCGGGGCGGGCGGTCGCGTCCCGGTTTTCCCGAGTTCTCGCTCTGACGGGTGGTGGGGGTTTTCTGACTGACGGCTGGAGGGGGGTGCGTCCGGACCCGGGACGCCCGGTACCCCCCCGGGCCCGACCCCGCCTGGACAAACCCGTTCCTGATCACCCCGCGAGACCTGCTAGGGTTCTACCCGTCGCCGCAAGCGCCCAGCGCAACGCCCGACACGCCCCCGTAGCTCAGGGGATAGAGCAACGGCCTCCGGAGCCGTGTGCGCAGGTTCGAATCCTGCCGGGGGCACTCGCCCACTCACCTCCCAAATTTGGGAGCTGACCAGGGTGGATGCCTGCTGAAGAGAGCGGGAGTCAGTAAGACTGGCTCCCGCTCTCTCGTTGTGTCTCAGTGATGCAATTCTGCGGCGAGTCGGAGCACGCTCGTCGCTGGCTCTTCCAGTGTCGGCCGGCACGGCTTCGGGCATGGGACGACGGCGAATGCCAAGCCCCGTCTCGCCCGCCGCGACAGTTCACCGCTCGGACGCCCTCGCACGTCCCGAGGCATCGCCCCGCTGATCGCGCACAGCGCATCGTTGGCCTCGTGCCGGGTCTCGCCGCGATCAGCGGCCGCTCCCTCTCCATGCACCCCGGGCACGGCTGGAACCATCCGCAGGGTATGACCCGACGGCTCGCTGCGCCGGCCCCGGCCGAGAGGGGAGGATCGAGGGTAGGATGAGTAGCATGAGTGACCCTACCGGGAAGTACTCCATCACCATGCCCCGCGACGTCGCCGAGGCTGCCAGAGCCCGCGGCGGCCCTTCGGGTCTGTCCGCCTATGTCGCCGCCGCCGTCGCGCGCCAGATCGAGCGGGACGATCTCAACGAACTCATCCAGGTCGCCGAGGCCGAGCACGGGCCCATCACCGACGAAGAGATCCGGGCCCTGCGCGACCAGCTCCACCAGGGCCGGCGGCAGCAGACGCAAGGTGGGGCGAACGCCGCGTGACCCGCTCGTCCGCCGCTGCCTCCGGCGGCACCCTCGTCCTCGACAGCGAAGGACTCGCGAAGGCCGTCCTTCGCGACCGCACCGTCACCGGCTGGCTCGCCCTCGCTCGTGCCGACGACCTACGGGTGATCACTTCCGCGGCCACCCTCGTGGAAGTGGTCCACCCCCGGATCAACCGTCCGGCCTTGGAGTGGACCCTCTCCCGTCTCGTCATCGAACCGGTCACCGAGCCCATCGCCCGCCACGCCGCCGCCCTCCTCGCCGACGCCGCCCTGCACGGCCACGAATACGCCGTCGACGCCATGCTCGGTGCCACCGCCCTCGCAGCCCCCGGTCCGGCGACGGTTCTCACCTCCGACCCCGAGGATCTGACCGCCCTGTGCGGTTCCCGCATCACTGTCATCAAGATCTAGTGCCGCACCAGGCCGCGTTCGCCCCGTTGTGACGCGCCAGCCGGATGGTGATTCGGGCGGCTCGTTGCGCGTCATGCCGGGCGGATGGCTGAGCGCGTCCGCGTCCGCGAGATCGGTGGTCGACGTCGATGCCGCGCCTGTGGAGTCGCGCCTCGGCGCGGATGCTCGGATACGACCAGGTCGGACTTCACCTCACTCGTAACCCAGCTCATTGGAATCGAGACTCGGCCTGCATGAACGGTGAGGACTGCCGCGGCCTTCGGAGCTGTGTGCGTGGGCCCGAATCCTGCCGGGGGCCGCATCACTTACCCGATAGGGCGACTACCGGTAAAAGACGTCAACCCCGCCGTGGTGCGAGCAAGCCCCCTGGTGGTGGGCGGCGTACGAATATGAGCCGTCGTTGCACAGGGCTGTTGCGCCGCCTCCCGCGGAGCTCGAGCCGCCGGTCGAGCTGGACCCGCCGCTGGAGCCGCCGGACGTGGAGGTTCCCGATCCCGATCCCGCTGCCGCGGCGTGTGCGGTGACCGTCACGCGGACCTTGACCTTGACGGTCTTGGTCACCGTCGGCGCGGGCTCCGGCTTCGCGGTCTCCGTTGCCGTGGCTGTCGCGGTGACCGTGGCCGTGGCTGTCGGCAGGGGCTTGGTGTTGGCCACCGACTTCGCGGTGTTCGGGTTCTGGCCGTCGGCGCCGGCGCTGCCCACGCCCAGGATGAACGCGAGACCCAGGGCAGGAAGTACGAAGCGCTTGCGGGCCCACTTCGGGGCGGGACGTGCCGCCGCGGGCGAAGGCTGGAACGGCGGCTGAGGCTGGTAGTAGGTCATGAGAGATCCCCCCCGGGGCGAATACGTGAGGGATGAACCTAGCTACGTCGAGGCCCCACATGTGAGGAACTCGTGGAGGTAGTGACGGAGTTGTGACAATTCAACTCTCAACTATGCCTGCGGCACGCTCACTCAGGCAGCTCCGCCGCCGTCTCCTCGTTCTCGTTCGCCGCGTACGGGTGGACCGGGGAGAGGGGGGTGTACGGCGTGAACCAGCTGTCCGGGTCCTCCGGGGTCCTGGGGTGGGCCGGGGCCGGGGGGCGGAGGGTCGCGGCGAAGGTTTCCAGAGCCTGGGTCACCTCGTCGGACAGAAGGCTGTAGAGGTCGGCTGTCACCTCGGCCTGGTTCAGGAGCGACTTGAGGAGGAGTTCCTCCGCCAGGCAGGTGGGGTGGTCGAACGGGGGGCGGGTGAGGCGGCCCGTGAGGGTGATCGCGGTGACCGCGAGGCGGCGGGTGAACAGGACCGTGTAGGCGTCCGCCAAGTGCGGGGGCAGGTCGTCCAGGATCATGAACGTGGCGTTGCTGCGGGCGACCGTGGGGCCGTCGTCCTCCAGGGCGGCCAGGTCGGTGAAGAGTTCGTCCACCAGGAGGTCGATGGCGTAGACCACGGCGCCCGCCGCTATCTCCGCCGCCTCCCTGCCGACCTCGCACTCCGGCAGCGACGGGTCGTGGCCGAAGGCTCCCAGGGTGAACGCCGTGAGTGACGGGGCGAGTTCACGGAGCCTCATGCGCATCGCCCGGCTCTCGGAGTGGCCCGGGGCGTCAGGGGGTGCGGGCACCGTACCCGCCGCGTGGCGCCTGGCGCGTTCCGCCGGGTCGGACGGCGGGGCGTCGGGGCCGTCGGCCGCGTCCAGGCTCTCCTGGATGAGTTCGGAGTTCAGCTCCACCGCGCAGCGGGTCAGGCGCCAGTCGGCGAGCGGCTCGGTGCGTTCCATCAGCTCCGTCACCACCTCCCGCGCCGCGTCCTCCGCGAACTCCAGTGCCGGGGCGTCCACGAACAGCTTCAGCAGGGCCCCGCCGGGATGGGCGGCGATCACGTCGTCCAGCAGGTCGACCTCCATGCCGTCCGGGCCCTCGACCGCCTCCAGCGAGTCGAAGCCCTTGCGCAGCAGGAAGACCACTCCCTCCCGGCGCAGTGCGTCGAGTTCCGGGGCCCCCTGGGGCGGGGCCATCGCCACGGTCACCACGTATGTCACACGTTCATCGTGCCTGAGGGCGCGCCGTTCGGGGAGGTGAATCCGAGGTACGGGACGGGAGGACGTGCGCGGTCGGCGACCCTGCGGCCTGGTCGGGGGCGGCGAACTTGGGGCTGTGCGGGAGCAGCGACCCTGCGGCCGTGCCGGAGCAGCGACCCTGCGGCCGTGCCGGAGCAGCGACCGTGCGGCCTCCTCGACACGGCGGCCCGATCCTGCGGCACCTCAGGGCGGGCCATCCTGCGCCCACCCCGGAGCGGAGAGCCGTCCCACCCCCGAGCACCCGCCAACAGCCACGCCCGACCACCCGCACCCCCACCGCCCCACCTCACGCCGGCCGCTTCCCCGAGGCCGCCCCCCTCTTCGCCGGCGTCTTCTTCGCCGCGCTCTTCTTCTCCGCAGCCTTCGACGTGGACTTCGACGTGGACTTCGCCGTCGCCTTCTTCGCCGCCCCCTTCGGCTCCCCCGCCCTGGACGTCGACTTCCGCGCGCTCGCCGTCTTCTTCTCGGCCGTCTTCCCCGTGGTGGCCGTCGACTTCTTCGCGCCCGTCTCCTTGGGGGTCCCCCGCCCGTGGAGGTCGCGGACCTCCGCGTCGCCCTCGCCGCCCCGGGACTCGCGTACCTCCGCCTTGCCCTCCGCGCCCCGGGCCTCGCGGGCCTCGCGGACGCTCTTCTCCAGGGCGGCCATGAGGTCGAGGACCTTGCCGCCGTCGGCCGGGGCGGGGGTCTGGGGCGGGGTCTCGCCGGCCGCCTTGGCGGCGATGACCTCCTCCAGCGCCTCGCGGTACTCGTCGTGGAGGCCGTCGAGGTCGACCTCGCCGAGGGTGTCCATGAGGGCGTCGGCGAGGTCCAGTTCCTGATCGCGGACGGTGACGTCCACGTCGGGGGCGACGCCCTCGGGGGCGCGTACCTCGTCGGGCCAGAGCAGGCCGTGCAGGACGATCACGTCGCCCACCACGCGCAGCATGCCGAGCCGCTCCCGGCCGCGCAGCGCGAACTTGGCGATGGCGGCCTTGTGGCTGCGCTTGAGGGCCTCGCGCAGCAGGGTGTACGGCTTGGCGGCGGGCGCTCCGGCTGCGGCGATGTAGTACGCGGCGTCCATCTGGAGCGGGTCGATGCGTTCGCCCGGCACGAAGGCGACGATCTCGATCGTGCGGGCGGTGGGCAGCGGGAGGTGGGAGAGGTCGTCCTCGGTGATCGGGATCATCTCGCCGTCGGCGCCCTCGTACGCCTTGCCGATCTCGGCGGAGGTGACCTCGCGGTCCTCCAGTTCGCAGACCTTGCGGTAGCGGATGCGGCCGTTGTCCTCGCTGTGGACCTGGCGGAAGGAGACCGCGTGGCTCTCGGTGGCGTTCACCAGCTTGATGGGGATGCTGACGAGGCCGAAGGAGATGGCGCCGTTCCAGATGGATCGCACGTGCCGGGTCCCTTCCGTACGGTTCCGGTCGAGCCGGTTCGACTTATCCGATTCGTCCCGTTTCTGGGATTGTCATCCTATGACGCAAGTGACGGAGGTGGAGGGGCGGCGGGTCACGCTCAGCAACCTGGAGAAGGTGCTGTACCCGGAGACCGGCTTCACCAAGGGCGAGCTGCTGCACTACTACGCCACCGCCGCCGGGGTGCTGCTGCCGCAGCTGCGCGACCGGGCGGTGTCCTTCCTGCGCTATCCGGACGGCCCCGGGGGGCAGGTGTTCTTCACCAAGAACGTGCCACCGGGTACGCCCGACTGGGTCACGACCGCCGAGGTCCCCCGTTCGGCGGGCGCGGCCCGGATGGTGGTGGTCCAGGATCTGCCGAGCCTGGTGTGGGCGGCGAACCTGGTGACCGAGTTCCACACCCACCAGTGGCTGGTCCGGACCCCGGACGAGGCCGACCGGCTGGTCTTCGACCTCGACCCGGGCGCGCCCGCGACGGTCGTCCACTGCTGTGAGGTCGCCCTGTGGCTGCGGCAGCGGCTCGCGGCGGACGGGATCGAGGCGTATGTGAAGACCGCCGGGTCCAAGGGGCTGCACCTGCTGGCGGCGGTGCGGGGCAGCACTTCGGCGGAGGCGAGCGACTACGCCAGGGCGCTCGCGGTGGAGGCGGAGCGGGCGATGCCGGGGCTGGTGCTGCACCGGATGACGCGCAGCCTGCGGCCCGGCAAGGTGTTCGTGGACTGGAGCCAGAACGCCGCCCGCAAGACCACCGCCGCCCCCTACACCGTGCGCGCCCGCGCCGGCCCGACCGTCTCCACGCCGGTCACCTGGGACGAGGTCGAGCGCTGCCGCGAACCTGGCGCGCTGGAGTTCCGCGCCGGGGACATCGCGCCCCGGCTGGAGCGGTACGGGGACCTCCTCGCGGGCCTGCTGGACCCGGAGCGGGCGGCACCGCTGCCGTAGGGGCGGGCCGAGTGGCGTGAGGGTGGGCCGAGTGGCGAGCAGGGCCGGGCAGGAGTGGGGCACGGACGACGGGACTCTCCTCCCCGATGGCCCACCGCGGCGCGCAAACGCACCCCCGGACTCCTAATGTGGCGGTTAGTCGGTTACGTCCGCTTCCGGAGGTCTTCCATGTCCTTGCGTTCCGTCCTCTTCCACGGCCTGGCTCTGGCGGCCGTGACGGGCGTGCTGCTCGGCGGGGCCGTGCCCGCCGGTGCCGCGGACGGCCCGGCCGGCGGCCCGCCGCCGGCTCAGCAGGGGGGCGGCCCCGACGGGCACGCGGGCGGCCGGGGCGACCGCGACCCGCGCCGGTACGAGGGTGTGGTCACCGCCAGCGGCGGCATCTGGCTGCGCGACCGCCCGGACCGCGGCACCCGCCGCGTCCGGTTCGCGGCGCGGGGCGAGCACGTGTCCATCTACTGCAAGGTGAAGGGCGACCGGGTGAGCGGCAACCCGCTCTGGTACCTGCTCACCGACGGCACCTGGGCGTGGGCCTCGGCCCGCTACATCGGCAATGTGGGACCCGTCCCGCGCTGGTGCTGACTCCACGCCTGCGGAACACCTCCCGATGATCCAGGCCCAGGCCGCGCCGCCCGCCGCCGGCGTCGACGCCCCGCGCCCCCGGCTGCCCCGGCGGCGCGGGGTGGAGCTGGCCCTGATCGTGCTGGCCGTGCTGCTGTCGGTGTACGGCTACTGCGCGGTGGGCCTGGCCCGCACCGGTGCCCTGCCGCCCGGCGCGGCGGGGTACGGGGCCGGGCTCGGCGGTCTCGCGCTGCTCGCGCATCTCGCGGTGCGGCTGCGGGCGCCGTACGCCGATCCGCTGCCGCTGCCCATCGCGGTGCTGCTGAACGGGCTCGGGCTGGTGCTGATCTACCGCCTCGACCTCCAGACCCCGGCCGACCGGGCGGCCCCGGCGCAGCTGGTGTGGTCGACGCTCGGGGTCGGGCTGTTCATCGTGGTGGTGCTGGTGCTGCGCGACCACCGGGTGCTCCAGCGGTACTCGTACGTGTGCGTGGCGGCGGCGCTGGTGCTGCTGCTGCTGCCGATCCTGTTCCCGGCGGTCAACGGCGCCCGGATCTGGATCAGGGCCGCCGGGTTCTCCATCCAGCCGGGCGAGTTCGCGAAGGTGCTGCTCGCGGTGTTCTTCGCCGCGTACCTGGCCGCGAACCGCAGCGCGCTGGCGTACACCGGGCGCCGGATCTGGCGCTTCCAGCTGCCCACCGGGCGGGTGCTCGGGCCGATCGTGACGATCTGGCTGCTGAGCGTCGGGGTGCTGGTCCTGGAGCGGGACCTGGGCACCTCGCTGCTGTTCTTCGGGCTGTTCGTGGTGCTGCTGTACGTGGCGACGGGCCGGACCGGCTGGATCGCGGTCGGTCTGGTGCTCGCGGTGCTCGGCGCGGTGGCGGTGGGCCATCTGGAACCGCATGTGCACGGGCGGATCGAGGACTGGCTGGACCCCTTCGGCACCATCGACGCGGGGCAGGGCCCCAATCAGCTCGCCCAGTCGCTGTTCGCCTTCGCGGCGGGCGGGATGACCGGCACCGGCCTCGGCCTCGGCCACTCCACGCTGATCGGCTTCGCCACCAAGTCGGACTTCGTCCTGGCGACGGCCGGTGAGGAACTGGGCCTGGCCGGGCTGGCGGCGATCTTCCTGCTGTACGCCCTGCTGGTGGAGCGCGGCTTCCGGGCGGCCCTCGCCCTGCGCGAGCCGTTCGGGCGGCTGCTGGTGGTGGGGCTGGCGTCGATCCTGGCGCTCCAGGTGTTCGTGATCGCGGGAGGGGTGACCGGGCTGATCCCGCTGACCGGCATGGCGATGCCGTTCCTCGCGCAGGGCGGCTCCTCGGTGGTCACCAACTGGGCGATCGTGGCCCTGCTGATCCGGGTGAGCGACTCGGCGCGCAGCCAGTACGACGGCGAGGAGGCACCGTGAGCGGACCGGGCGAGTACGGCAACCACCCGATGGCCCCGTACATCCGGCACGCGCTGGGCTTCTGCGGGCTGCTCCTGCTGGCCCTGCTGGCCAACGCGGCCCGGGTGCAGGTGGTGGAGGCGGGCAGGTACGACGGCAATCCGGCCAACCGGCGGGCGTCCATCGCCCGTTATCAGCAGCCGCGCGGGAACATCCTGGTCGGCGGCACGCCGGTGACCGGCTCCCGCGACACCGGTGAGCAGCTCCGCTACGAACGCACCTACCTGGACGGCCCGTTGTACGCCCCGGTGACCGGCTTCGCCTCGCAGCGGTTCGGCTCCACCTTCCTGGAGCACGCGGCGGACGGGCTGCTGTCCGGCACCGATCCGCTGCTGTCGGGGTTCCCGGTGTGGCACGACGCGGCCCGCGCGCCCGGCGGGAACGTCGTCACCACGCTGGACGCGAAGGCGCAGCGGGCCGCGTACCAGGGGCTGGGCGGGCGCAAGGGGGCGGTGGCGGCGATCGAGCCGGCCACGGGCAAGGTGCTGGCACTGGTGTCCACCCCGTCGTACGACCCGGCGCTGCTGTCGGGCAACGGTACGGGGGCGTCGGCGGCGTGGGAGCGGCTGAACGCCGATCCGGACAAGCCCATGCTCAACCGGGCGGTACGGCAGACGTATCCGCCGGGTTCGGCCTTCAAGGTGGTCACGGCGGCGGCCGCGCTGGACGCCGGGGTGATCACGGACCTGGACGCGCCGACCGACTCCCCCGACCCGTACCGGCTGCCGGGGACCACGACCCGGCTGACCAACGAGACGGACGGCTGCCGGAACGCCTCGCTGCGGGTGGCGTTCGCGTGGTCCTGCAACACGGTCTTCGCCAAGCTGGGCGTGGACGTGGACCTCGGGGACATGGCGGCGACGGCGTCGGCCTTCGGTTTCAACGACACCGGGCTGCGGGTCCCGTTCGCGGTGGCGGAGTCCACCTTCGACACGGTGGTGGACAAGGCGCAGCTCGGGCTGTCCTCCATCGGGCAGTACAACACGCGGGCGACCCCGCTCCAGATGGCGATGGTGTCGGCGGCGGTGGCGAACGGCGGGCAGGCGCGGGCGCCGTACCTGGTGGAGCGGACCACGCGGTCCGGGGGCGAGACGGTCGCGGGCGGCGGGACGCATCCGCTGAAGCAGGTGATGCGGCCGTCGACGGCGTGGCAGCTGAAGGAGCTGATGCGGGACGCGGTGGAGCGGGGCACCGGCGGCAATGCGGCGATCCGGGGTGCCGCGGTCGGCGGCAAGACCGGCACCGCGCAGCACGGGGTCGGCAACACCGGGGTGCCGTACGCCTGGTTCGTGTCCTGGGCGCAGGCGGACGGCACCCCGGAGCCGGAGGTGGCGGTCGCGGTGGTGGTGGAGGACGCCTCGGCGGACCGGGGGGAGATCAGCGGGGGCGGGGACGCGGCGCCGATCGCCCGGGACGTGATGCGGGCGGTGCTGGGGTCCTGAGCCTGAGAGGTGGCCCGTCGTCGGCGAGAGTCGCGCACGGGGGATTGACGTCCTTGCTGACACGCAGTCTCATAAGAGGCTGACGACGACGTACCCCCCGGCTGGACGAGGTGACGTAAGGCCATGACGACCCTGACGGAAGAGGAAGCGCTCGACGGGCTGCGCGACGCGCTGGGCGCGCTCAAGGACCGCGAGCAGGTGGCCGAGCGACTGCTCGTCTCCTCCGCCAAGCACTCCTTCGACCCGGACGAGGAGCTGGACTGGGACGCCCCCTTCGAGGAGGGCAAGTGGTTCCTGCCCCCGGAGCTGGTGTCGCTGTACGGCACCCCGCTGTGGCACCGGATGAGCGAGGAGCAGCGCATCGACCTGTCCCGGCACGAGGCGGCCGCGCTGGCCTCGCTGGGCATCTGGTTCGAGCTGATCCTGATGCAGCTCCTGGTCCGGCACATCTACGACAAGCCGGCCACCAGCGCCCACGTCCGGTACGCGCTCACCGAGATCGAGGACGAGTGCCGGCACTCCAGGATGTTCGCCCGCGTGATCACCCGCAGCGGCACCCCCTGGTACCCGGTGAGCCGCGCCCACCAGAACCTCGGGCGGCTGTTCAAGACCATCTCCACCACGCCCGGCTCCTTCACCGCCACCCTACTCGGCGAGGAGGTGCTGGACTGGATGCAGCGCCTCACCTTCCCCGACGAGCGGGTGCAGCCCCTGATCCGGGGTGTCACGCGCATCCACGTGGTGGAGGAGGCCCGGCACGTCCGGTACGCCCGTGAGGAGCTGCGCCGCCAGATGGTGACGGCACCGAGGTGGTCGCGGGAGTTCACCCGGCTCACCTCCGGCGAGTTCGCCCGGGTCTTCTCCGTCGCCTTCGTCAATCCGGAGGTGTACACGGGCGTCGGCCTCGACAGGCGCGAGGCGGTGGCCCAGGTGAAGGCCAGCGGGCACCGCCGCGAGGTGATGCGGACCGGCGCGGGCAGGCTCACCGAGTTCCTGGACGAGATCGGCGTCCTGCGCGGCGCCGGACGGCGGCTGTGGAAGGCCTCGGGGCTGCTGGCGTAACGCCGGGCCATACGCCGGGCCACCGGGAGGGGGCGGCCCGGCGGGGAGCGATTACGCTGCCGGGCATGACCCCGCAGGCCGCCACCCCCGCCTACCGACGCCTCAGCGTGGAGCAGCGCCGCAGCCAGCTGCTGGACTCGGCGCTGTCCCTCTTCGCGCACCGCGCGCCCGAGGACGTCTCGCTGGACGACGTGGCGGAGGCGGCCGGGGTCTCCCGCCCGCTGGTCTACCGCTACTTCCCCGGCGGCAAGCAGCAGCTCTACGAGGCCGCGCTGACGTCGGCCGCCGAGGCGCTGCGGCTCTGCTTCGACGAGCCCCGGCAGGGTCCGACGGTGCCCCGGCTGGGGCGGGTCCTCGACCGCTACCTGGCCTTCGTGGACGAGCACGACACCGGTTTCAGCGCGCTGCTCCAGGGCGGCAGCGTGGTGGAGACCTCCCGGACCTCGGCCATCGTGGACGGGGTGCGCCGGGCCGCCGCCGAGCACTTCCACCGCCACCTCGGGGTGGACGAGCCGGGGCCCCGGCTGCGGATGACGGTGCGGATGTGGATCGCGGCGGTCGAGGCGTCGTCGCTGATCTGGCTGGACGAGGGCAAGCGGCCGCCCCGGGACGAGCTGCGGGACTGGCTGGTCGAGCAGTTCACGGCCGCCCTGGCGGTGACCGCCGGGCGCGACCCGCAGACGGCGGCCGTCGTCGCCGCGCTCGGCGGGGATGACCGAGACTGAGGGCGTGAAGAGTCAGGACACCCCCTTCGAGGGCGGACCGATGGACGGCCGGGTGCTGCCCGTACTGCTCGGCCCGACCGGTCACCCCCCGAAGACGTACCGCGTTCCGGTCCCCGACGCGGCCGGCGGCCCGCCGACCGTGCTGGTCTACCGGCGCACCCCGCGCGGGCACACCAGGAGGCTGGGGCTGGTCCGGGGGTGGAAGTACGTCCACGACCCCGAGGGCCTCGGGGACGCCGACCGGCTCCGCTGGCCCTGGTCGAAGCCGGGGCGGGACAACACGCCGCACGGCAAGCCGGACGACCCGACCGGGTGACAAGGTTGCGCCGGTCCGCGCACGTTCGGCGCGCGGACCCCGCGCGGCGCGGCACAAGCTCGCGGTAGGGAGGCAGGCGGGACGTCCGCCGCCCCTCGTACCGGAGGTGATGTCGTGTCAGGAACGCTGCTCCGCCTGGCCTGTACGGCCGCGATGGCGGCCCAGGTCGCTCTCGCCCCGCTCCCCGCGCTGGCCGCGCCGGCGCCGCAGCGGCCGGTGGCCGAGCTGCTGACGGACCTTCAGCGCCTGTACCGGCAGACCGAGCAGGCCACCGAGACCTACAACGCCACCGCCGAGAAGCTCACCGCGCAGCGCGCCGAGGTGAACCGGCTGGACGGTGAACTGGCCGACGCGAGGCTGGCGTTGAGGGGCAGCAGGACCGACGCCGGACGGCTCGCCCGCGAGCAGTACCAGAACAGCTCGAACTTCTCCGTCTACCTCCGGCTGCTCCTCGCCCGCGACCCGCAGCAGGCGCTCGACGAGGGCCATGTCATCGGCCGCGTCGCCGGCGAACGCGCCGCCACCCTGGACCGGCTGACCGGCGCCGAGAAGCGCGCGGACGTGCTGGCCAGGTCGGCCCGCGAGGCGCTGGACACCCAGCTCACCCTGGCCGAGCGGCAGAAGAAGCAGCGCGACGACGTGACCAGCCGCCTGTTCGGCGTGGAGCGGCTGCTCGCCTCCCTCACCCCGGAGCAGCGGGGCGGGGTGTCCCGGCTGGAGCAGGACGAGGCGGCCGAGGCACAGCGGCGCCTCACCGAGTCCGGCACCCTCGGGGACGACGACCGGCCCGCCTCGGCGGAGGGCGGCCGGGCGGTCCGCTACGCCCTGGACCAGCTCGGCAAGCCGTACCGCTGGGGCGCGGTCGGCCCGGCCTCCTTCGACTGCTCGGGGCTGACCTCCCGCGCCTGGGCCCGCGCGGGCACCCCGATCCCCCGCACGAGCCAGGAGCAGTGGGCCCGGCTCCCCCACGTCCCGCTGAACTCCCTGCGCCCCGGCGACCTGGTGGTCTACTTCCCCGAGGCCACCCATGTCGCCCTCTACCTGGGCGACGGCAAGGTGGTCCAGGCCCCCCGCACCGGCGAGAACGTCAAGATCTCCCCGCTGGCGGCCAACCCGGTCCTGGGCGCCGTACGGCCCGACGCGGCCCCGAGCCGCCTGTGACGGGCGGGCACGGGGCCGGGAGGACCGTCGGTGCGTCAGGCGCCCGCGGCCACCGAGCCGACGTACGCCTGCGTCTTCGCGGGGTCGTAGAAGAAGTTCTCGAAGTCGGCAGGGTTGTCGAAGCCGTTGGCGAAGCGGTCGGCGACCGGCTGGAGCCGGCCGCCGGCCCCGATCAGGTCGAGGATGTGCTCCGGCGGCGGGGCCAGCATGGCGTTGGTCCACTTGGTGACGTGCCGGGCGGTGTCCCAGTAGCGGTCGAAGGTGGCCCGCATCCAGTCCTCGTCGAAGGGCTCCTCGCCGCGCTCCAGGATGGAGTCGAGGTAGGCGGCGGCGCACTTGGCCGCCGAGTTGGAGCCCTGGCCGGTGATCGGGTCGTTGGCCACGACCACGTCGGCCACGCCGAGGACGAGACCGCCGCCGGGGAGCCGGCCGATCGGGTTGCGCACGGCAGGCGCGTAGCGGCCCGCCAGGGTGCCGCCGGCGTCGGTCAGTTCCACCTTGGTGGCGCGCGCGTACTCCCAGGGCACGAACCTCTCCATCAGCTCCAGGGTCAGGGAGAGGTGCTCGGCGGGGTCCTTGATGCCGCCGAAGACGTCGAGCGGGCCACCGGGTACGCCCTCCCAGAACAGGATGTCGGCGCGGCCGGAGGTGGTCAGGGTCGGCATCACGAACATCTCGCCGACCCCGGGCACCAGGTTGCAGCGGACCGCGTCGAACTCCGGGTGCTCCGGCCGCGGGCCCAGCCCGTGCACGTACGCCACCGCGAGCGCGCGCTGCGGCTCGGTGTACGGGGAGCGCTCCGGGTCGCGGCCGAACATCGACACCAGCTCGCCCTTGCCGGCCGAGACCAGCACCAGGTCGTAGGTGCGGGAGAAGTAGTCGAGGTCGCCGACGGCCGCGCCGTGGATGACGAGCTGGCCGCCGCGCTGGGCGAAGGTCTCCATCCAGCCGGCCATCTTGACCCGCTGGTCCACCGACTGCGCGTAGCCGTCCAGCCTGCCGACCCAGTCGATGGCCCGCTGGGAGGGGCCGGGGTCGAAGGAGCCGGGGGCGGCGACCGAGACGCCGAGCCCCTCGATCTTCGGGGCCTTGGACTCCCAGAAGCTGAGCTGGAGGTCGCGCTCGTGCTGGAGTGCGGTGTGGAACATGACCTGCGTCGACATGACCCGGCCGGAGCGGATCTCGTCCGCGGTCCGGTTGGACATCAGGGTGACCTCGTAGCCGTGCGACTGGAGGCCGAGGGCGAGCTGGAGACCGGACTGGCCGGCTCCCACGACGAGTATCTTCCGCATGTGGGGGTGTCTCCTGAAGAGCTGGGGGCTACTCGGGGGTTACGTCGAGGGCGTGGCCCACCAGGGCCAGGAGGGTCTCGATCGCTGAGATCCGGCGCCGCGCGTCCATGATCATGACAGGGATGTGCGCCGGTACGGCCAGCGCCTCCCGCACGTCCTCCGGCCCGAACATCTCGCTGCCGTCGAAGTGGTTGACCGCGACCACGTACGGCAGGCCGCAGCTCTCGAAGTAGTCCAGCGCCGGGAAGCAGTCCTTGAGCCGGCGGGTGTCGGCCAGGACCACGGCGCCTATCGCGCCGCGCACCAGGTCGTCCCACATGAACCAGAACCGCTGCTGGCCCGGCGTGCCGAACAGGTAGAGCACCAGGTCGTCGTCGAGCGTGATGCGGCCGAAGTCCATGGCCACGGTCGTGGAGGTCTTGCCCGGCGTGGCGCTGAGGTCGTCGGTGTCCTCGCTCGCCTGGGTCATCAGCGCCTCGGTCCGGAGCGGGGTGATCTCCGAGACCGCGGTGACCAGCGTGGTCTTGCCGACGCCGAAACCGCCCGCCACCACGATCTTCGTGGCGACGGGGGCCCGGCTGCGGTCCTGCTGCCAGGACTTCAGTTCCTCGACGGGCTCGGCCGCGCCGTCGGCGAGGGGAACGTCCCCCACGGGGGCGGTCGCGTCAGAGACGGCGGAGTCCACTCAGCACCCTTTCCAGCAGCGCGCGGTCCGGACGGCCGGTGCCGTGACCGGTTCCGGTGCCGTACACACGGATCTTTCCCTGGTCCGCGAGGTCGCTGAGGAGCACCCGGACCACGCCGAGCGGCATGCTCAGCAGCGCGGCGATCTCGGCCACCGTGCGCATACGGCGGCACAGTTCGACGATGGCGACCAGCTCCGGCATCACGCGCGGAGCGGCCCCTCCCCCACTGGTCAGCACGTGGGCGGTGCCCCCGGCCAGTTCCCCGCGCTCCTCCGGGGCGTCGAGGGCCGCGGTGCCGGCCACGAACGTCTCCACCAGGAGGACGTGACCGAAACGGGTGCGGCCGCCGGTGAGCGAGTAGGGGCGCACGCGGGCGGCCTTGCGGTCGCCGCCGCGCTTGGGGAGCTGCGTCTTCCCGGCGATGGCGCTCATCGGCTGCTCCCGCTCGGCTCGGCCTCCATGGATTTCCGCAGTTCGCTGCGGAGTTCCGGGGTCAGCACATGTCCGGCCCGGCCGACGAAGAGCGCCATGTGGTACGCGATCACGCTCATGTCGCACTCGGCGGAGCCGTGCACTCCGAGCAGCGAGCCGTCGCTGATCGACATGACGAAGAGGCTGCCCTCGTCCATGGCGACCATGGTGTGCTTGACCGAGCCGGAGTCCATCAGCTCGGCCGCGCCCGCGGTGAGGCTGCCGATGCCGGAGACGATGGTGGCCAGGTCGGCGGCGGAGCCACGGGGCCCCTTGGTCACCGGCCGGTTCTGCCGCTCCGCCTCGGCGCGGCCCGGGTCGGACGACAGCAGGAGCAGGCCGTCGGAGGAGACGACCGCGACCGACTGGATACCGGGTACTTCCTCGACCAGGTTGGTCAGCAGCCAATGCAGGTTGCGGGCTTCACTGCTCAGTCCGTAGGCACTGGGCGTGGTCAACTGCTTGCCTCCTCGGCGTGGCCCCCCGTGGACTCTTCGGCGTGCGCACTGCTGGTGGGCCGCTGGTTCTGCGCCGTGTGCTCGGCGATCTCCGCTTCCACGTCCCGGTGACCGGCCTGCGCCCCCTTGCGGAAGCCGCCGAGCCTGCGGCGCAGGGCCTCGGCGTCCACACCGGTGGCGCGCGGGCGGACCGGGGCCTCGGGCGCGGTGATCTTCGGGGTGCGCTTGGGCAGGCCCTTGCTCGTCAGCTTCTCCTCCGTCTCGTCCGGGGCACGGTCGTGCGTGGCCTCGGCGGGGAGGGGGGCGGCGTGCCCGGGGGCTGCGGACGCGGGGGTGACGGGCTCGGGGGTGACGGGCTCGGGGGTGATGGGCGCGGGGGCGGCCGGCTCGGTGGTGGCCGCGGCGTTCCCGGCGGCGGGGGCGGCCGTCGGGAGCAGCAGCTCCATCGTGGTCTCGGGGGCCGACTCCGGCAGCGCCTCGGGGAGTGCGCCGGGCACGGTCCCGGGCGCCGTCCCGGGCGCCGTCCGAGGTGTCTCGGGCGGCAGTTCACGGGTCGCCTGCCTCGGGATCACCGGCTCGCCGCTCTCCAGCACCGCCCTCTCGGCGAGGGCGACCACCGGGTCGGTGCCCTTGGGGCGACCGCGCAGCACGTTGGAGTTGGCCTCGGCGTCGGCGCCGGGCAGCGAGAAGCTCTGGGTGCCGGTGGTGGGGGCGGCGGGGTGCGGGACCGCGCCGGCCGGGGTCTCGGCGAGCAGCGACTTCGGCAGCACGACGACCGCGGCGACCCCGCCCTGCTTCTGCTCGCGCAGCCGCACGCGGATGCCGTGCCGGTGGGCGAGGCGGGCGACGACGTACAGCCCTAGGCCGAGGCCGTCCTCGCCCTCCTGCTCGTACGGCGACTCCGGGTCGAAGTCGGTGAGGCGGCCGTTGAGCCGCTCCATGCGCTCGGCGGCCATGCCGATGCCCTCGTCCTGCGCCGACAGCATGACCTCGCCGGACTCCAGCAGCCAGGCGGAGACCTCGACGGGCAGGTCGGGCGGGGAGAACGAGGTGGCGTTCTCCATGAGTTCGGCCAGCAGATGGGAGAGGTCGTCGGCGGCGAAGCCGGCCACATGGGCGTGCGGGGGCAGCGCGGCGATCCGGACGCGCTCGTACCGCTCGATCTCGCTGACGGCCGCGCGGACCACGTCGACCAGCGGGACCGGGCCGTGGGCGGGCTGGATGTGCTCGGTGCCGGAGAGGACCAGGAGGTTCTCGCTGTGCCGGCGCATGACTGTGGCGAAGTGGTCCAGCTTGAACAGGGTGGCCAGGCGCTCCGGGTCCTGCTCGCGCTCCTCCAGCCCCTCGATGACCGAGAGCTGGCGCTCGACCAGGCCGAGGGTGCGCAGCGCGAGGTTGACGAAGGTGCCGCCGATGCTCTCCCGCAGCCGCTCCAGCTGGCCGCTGGAGTCGCCGAGTTCGGTGCGCAGCGCCTCGCGGGCGTCGGCCATCTTCTGCCGCTGGCCGACCAGGTGCTTGCGGTCGGCCTCCAGGGTGGCGACCCGCTCGTGCAGGGTGAGGGCGTGCGCGTGCAGGGCGTTGACCGAGCGGACGACCTGGGCGAACTCGTCGTTGCGGCCGGTGAAGGCGATCGGCTCCTGCCCGGCGGGGTCCTCGGCGCCGGCCAGGCGGGCCGAGCCCCGGCGCAGCACGGACAGCGGCCGGGTCAGGGTGCGGGCCATGGCGGTGGCGATGCCGACGGCGACCAGCATCAGGGCGCCTAGCACCGCGATCCGGATCTCCAGACCGGTGACGTCGTCGTCCCGGAGGGTGGCGAGGCGCTGTCCCTGGCGCTCGTAGAGAGCGGACTCCGCGCCGCGCATCAGGTCGACGCGGGCGGAGAGGGCGGCGTCCAGCTTCTTGGCGCTGACGGCCAGTTGCCTGTCGCCGAAGGTGGGCTGGCCGGTGAGGAGGTCCAGGTACCTGTCGGCGGAGTTGACCTCAGGGCCGGTGACCGTGGAGTCGTAGGACGCGACGGCGTCCTTGGGCGCGGTCTCGCGGAAGGCGGCGAGGCCGGCGTCGGCACGCAGCCGGGCCCGCTGGGCGGCGGTGGTGAGCGCGTCGCGGCGGGCGGTGTCGGCCTTGCTGCTGTCGTTGCTGGTGACGGGCAGCCCGGTGACGGGGCTGATCACGGTGCGGGACGTGGAGGGGACGCTGAGCGCGGCCAGCAGCAGGCCGCGGGCGGCGGTGGACTGCTGGACGGCGGCGTCCAGTTCGGCCAGCGCGTAGGCGCCCGAGCCCGCGCGCGGGGGCGTCCGCTCGGCCAGCTCATCGGCGAGCCGGTGCAGTTCGGTGATGGTGGCCGAGTACGCCTGGTGGGTGCGCGGCGCGTCGGACCTGCCGGTCAGGGCGGCGCGGCGGACGGCGGCGATGCCGTCCAGCGCGGTACGCAGCCGGGCCGGCAGGTCGGTGTCCGCGCGCAGCTCCTCGACCTGGCGGTCGACGCGGGTGCCGCGCTGCTCGGAGGGCGCCTTGGTCTTGGGGCGTCCGGCGGCGACGTAGGGGGTGACCTCGTCGCGTTCGTCGGCCAGCGAGTGGGCGAGCGCGAGGGCGTCCTGCGTCTCGTCCGCGAGGGTCACCAGCTTCTGGGACTCATGGAGGTCCCCGGAGGCGGTGAGCAGGGCGGGGGCGCCTGCTCCGGCTATGGCGGCGGCCACCACGGCCACGGCGACGATCAGCCGGTTACGCACATGGGTGGGGCGTCCAGCGCCCACGGGGTTCTGCTCGGCGGTCCCCTGGGGGGCCGTCTGCCTGCCTGTGCGCCGAGGCCGCTTCTTCTGCACCGGTGCTCGCAATCCTGAACTCGTCTACGGAAGGGCCGGGCGGCGCCCCGTCGTCTCGGTGCCAAGTGGTGCGTACACCCGGTTCATGGTTCCCGACCCTCCCAGCGCCGGTGGGCAGGGGCCGCGCATCACCTGACCCGCCACCCGAAGGAGTGAACATCGGAGGGGAGTTGGCGGGCAAGTCGTGACGGCGCCCCGGACACCGGTGCGCGCCGGGCCGGTTGGACGCGGGGGGCTGGCTTTGGCACTATTCGCCGCCACGCGTTCCCGGACCGTGTCATTTGCCGCCAATCCCGGCGTCTGAGCTGGGCGGTCCCGCCGATCCGGGTACGCACTCCGGCCGTCGCCCGCTGCCGTGAAGGCTTCGGGCAGACTGGCGGGGTGCGTACTGATCTCGTCTCGGAACCCGGCACCGCCGGCCGGCCCAACGAGGACTTCGCGGGGGTCGGACTGCCCGTCTGCGGGCAGGGCGGTTGCGTGATCTTGCTGGACGGAGTGACACCGCCTCCGCACCCGCCGGGCTGCTCCCACCCGGTGCCCTGGTTCACCGCCCGGCTGGGCGGCGCGCTGACCGAACTGACCGTTTCTCACCGAGATCTGACGCTGGCCGAGATTCTCGGCCGGGCGATCGGCCAAACATCCGAGGCCCATCTGATCACCTGTGACCTTTCTCACCCGCGTACCCCCCAGGCGACGGTGGTGCTGGTCCGCTGGTCGGCGGAGACGGTCGAGTACCTGGTGCTCTCGGACTCCGTGCTGCTGCTGCGCGCCCCGGACGGCACGGTGACCCCGGTGCTGGACGACCGGCTGAGCCGGCTGCCGCGCGCGGCGCTGGCGAGCGCGGAGCGGGTGGACGCCGAGCTGCGCAACAGGGAGGGCGGCTTCTTCACGGCCGCCGCCGACCCCTCGGTGGCCCGGCGCGCGGTCACCGGCACGGTGCCGCGCGCCCAGGTGCGCTCGCTGGTGGCGCTGACGGACGGCGCGGCCCGCTGGACGGAGAAGTTCCGCGAGGGCGACTGGACGGCCCTGTTCGACCTGGTCGCCAAGGAAGGCACCCGCGCCCTGGTGGACCGGGTACGGGAACTGGAGCTGGCGGACCGCGGGGAGCGGGCGTTCCTGGGCCGCAGCAAGACGCACGACGACGCGACGGCGGTCCACGTGGAGCTGTGAGGGCCCGGCGGCTACTTCTCGGTGATGTCGTTCAACTGATGCAGCAGCCGCGCGAGTTCGGCGACCTCACGGCGGTCCCAGTGGGCGAGCTTGGTGACGTAGCGGGCGCGGCGGGCCTCTCTGACCCGGCCCACCCGGCTCCGGCCCTCTTCGGTGAGGGTGACCAGCCAGGCCCGGCCGTCCGCCGGGTCGGGCTCGCGGGCGATCAGACCGAGGTCCTCCAGGGCGCGCAGCTGGCGGGACATGGTGGCCTTGCCGACGCCGATGTAGGCGGCCAGGTCGGTGGCCCGCTGGGCGCCCTGCTCGTCGAGCCGGATGAGCAGCCCGTACGCGGCCGGTTCCAGGTCGGGGTGGACCTCGCGGGCCATCTCGCCCTGGTTGGCCCGCGCCCGCCGCAGCAGCACCGTCAGTTCGCGCTCCAGTGCCAGGAATTCCTGGTCGGCAGAGCGCGGCGCCACGGATGCGGCGCCCTCGCCCGTACCGTTGTTCCCGTCCTCGTGCACCTCAGTACCCCTGCCCGGTCTCGCGTCTGAAAATTTCTGCCGGACCACGTCATCGCCGCAGCTCGGTCAGTATTTCGCAGGCGTGGACCGCCGACGGCATCCGGACCCCCTTCCCCGTCATCCGGACGGGCCCCCCGCGGCGGGCCGGGGCACCAGGCTCGTCGGTCTCCGGCCCGACGGCCGGCGACCACGACGAGTCCGACGGCGCCCCGGACCGGGTGCGGGTGCCGGCTGACGGACAGGTGCGCGCGAAGGGCCCGAG
>NZ_JBHXLV010000068.1:0-29400 GCF_042721685.1 Streptomyces sp. NPDC058459
GAGGGGCACCCGCCCGGCCCGTACTTCCTCGGGGGCCGGTACTCAGACGTCCTGGCCGTTCCCGCCGCCGGAGGACACCTCGATGCCCTTGAGGATCTCGTCCATCACCCTCGTGGACTGCCCCACGTCCAGCCCGAAGCGCACCACCAGCATGCGGCTGGGATCGGCGGGAGACGGGAACGCGGCCGACTCCACATAGCCGTCCGCGCCCTTGCTGGTGACCGCCTTCCAGCGCACCAGATACCCCTTCTGCCCGGCCACCGTCACCGCGCGCGACGCCAGCACCTGGTGCGAGGTGATGCCGCCGTACGAATCGCCGCCGTACGACTCCTCCGCGCCCGCCGCGACATCCGCCTTGGCGACCGCCTCGGCCGTGTCGCCGCGGGTGCCCAGCGCGCGGGCCGGCGCCGAGTACGCGCCGCCCGCCGTGCAGTTCTTGGAGGTGTCGCCGGGGCACTTGTAGGACTTGTCCGAGGTCACCTGCGCGCCGATGGCGAACGCCTTGCCCGTCCAGCCCTCGGGCACCGGCATGCTGATCCCGTTGACCGGGTCGTGCAGGGTCCCGCCGCCGCGCACCTCGGGCGCCACCGACGGCGCGGGGGACGGCGCGGGGGACGGCGACTTCCGGGGGTCGGCCGGCCCCTGCGGGCGGCGCTCCTGCCCCTGGCCGGGGCGCGAGTCGGCGCGGTCGCCCCTGCCGGGGCTCTCGGCCAGCGCGTACACACCTACCCCGACGCACGCCAGCACCGCGGCCGCCGCCGCGACGGCTATGCCGGTGCGCAGTCCGCGCCGGGACCCGGCCGGGGGCTGGGCGGGATACCCCGCCCAGGCGTGCGGGGGGTAGGCGGGCGGGGGCCCGTACACCGGGGGAGCGGACCGCGCCGTCCCGGTGGGACGGACCTCGGCCGTCCAGGCGTTGCCGTCCCACCAGCGCTCGGTGGGCGGAGCGTCGTGCGTCTGTCCGGGGTCGGGATACCAGCCG
Organism: Streptomyces sp. NPDC058459; assembly: GCF_042721685.1. Lineage (NCBI taxonomy): Bacteria > Bacillati > Actinomycetota > Actinomycetes > Kitasatosporales > Streptomycetaceae > Streptomyces > Streptomyces sp. NPDC058459. The sequence continues at coordinate 983 of NZ_JBHXLV010000068.1, forward strand.
GGAGGAGTCACCTGCGTCATGGGCATACCGTATGAGGAGTCGGTGAAAGCTGGATGAGAGCACCCGCCCGCTGGAGGGCGTGGCGACGTCTCCAGCGGCTGGGCGAGTTTATCCAAATCCTGGTCAATAAGTGTTCTGCTGAACCGAGTTGACCTGACCAAGGGCACAAACCGGCCGGTCGGGCGGGGTGTTCGTCAGCCGGGCCGGAACCCGGCTCACCCCGCGGGGCAACACCTGTCCGGAGCGGGCGCCAATGGCCCATCCGGGCGGCTACGCTCGTGCTTCGTACGCCGTTCGGACTACCTGTGGAGGTAACGGGATGACGGAGGGACGGCCACAGGCGGTCGCCTCGGGCTACCTGTGGGAGCGGGAAGCGGAGATCGCCACCGTCACCGACGCGATCGAGCTGCTGTGCGCCGACCGGACGTCCGCAGGCAGCCTCCTCCTCTTCCGGGGCGAGGCCGGACTCGGCAAGACCGCACTGCTCGCCGAGATACGCCGCATCGCCGAACGGCGCGGCTGCGTGGTCTGGTCGGCGCGGGCGGGAGAGACCCTGAAGTCCGTCCCGTTCCACGTCCTGCGACAGCTCCTCCAGCCCGCGCTGGCCGGCCTCACCCCGGACGAGACCCGCGACCGCCTCGCCTCCTGGTACGACATCTCCGCCCCCGCCCTCGGCATAGTGGAACCCGGCGAGGGCAGCCCCGACCCGAGCTACGTGTGCGACGGACTCGTGTACGCGGTGAGCCGCCTCGCCTCCCACGCCTACCCACTGGTCCTCCTGGTCGACGACGCCCACTGGGCCGACCTGGAGACGTTGCGCTGGCTCGCCGCCTTCGCCCGGCGCCTGGCCGACCTGCCCGTGCTCGTCGTGGTCGCCCGCAGGCCCGGCGAGGCCCACGGCGACAGCGCCCGCCACCTGGACGAGATCGCCGCCGCGGGCCGCCCCGTCAGCAACCTCAGCGCGCTCACCCCGCAGGCCACCGCCGGCCTCACCCGCGCCACGGTCGGCCCGCAGGCCGACGACCCGTTCTGCCGCGAGGTCTGGGCCGTCACCGGCGGCAACGCCTACGACACCGTGGAACTCCTCGCCAAGGTCCGCGACCGCGAACTCCACCCCGTGGAGGACCGCGCCGCCGAACTGCGCGACCTCAACCGCTCCGCGCGCGGCGGCGGACTCGTCAGCCGGCTGCGCGAACTCGGCATCGAACCCACCAAGTTCGCCTGGGCGGCCGCCATCCTCGGCACCGGCAGCCCGGTCGCCCTCGTCGCCCGGCTCGCCATGTTGGACTCCGGCACCGCGGCCCGCTGCGCCGAGCTGCTCTGCGGCGCCCGTATCCTCGCCGAGGTCGACCCCGACCCGACCTCGGCGCAACTCCAGGAAGTCACACTGGAGTTCGTGCACCCGCTGATCGCCTCCGCCGTCTACGACTCCATCCCGGACGGGATGCGCACCGCCATGCACGGCATCGCAGCGAACATCGTCACCGAGACCGGACGCAGTGCCGCCGAGGCCGCCCGGCATCTGCTGAAGGTGCACCCCGAGGGCGACGAGAGCCTGGTGGAGCAACTGCGCGAGGCCGCCCGTGAACACCTCGCCGTCGGCGCCCCCGACGCCGCCTGCGCCTGTCTCGAACGCGCCCTGGAAGAACCCCCGTTGCCCTATGTCCGGGCCCAGGTGCTGTACGAACTCGGCCGCGCCAGGCTGCTGTCGGCGCCCGCGCTCACCGTCGAGCATCTGCGGGACGCCCTCGCCGGCCCCGGACTCGACAGCGCCCAGCGCGTCGACGCCTCCATCCGGCTCTCCCAGGCCCTGCTCCACAACGACCAGTCGGAGGAGGCCGTCCGCACCATCGAGGCCGAGGTCAGCCGGCACGAGCCGGGCCCGGTCCGGATGCGGCTCCAGGCAGTGCAGTTCACCTGGGAGGCCGTGCACGGCGAGACGGTGTCCCCGGAACGCTCCCGCCGCCTCGCCGAACTCGCCGCCACCTGCGCGGGCCGCGACAACTCCGAGCGGGCCCTGCTGATCCTGCGCGGCTTCGACGCCATGACCCACGGCGAGAACGCCGAGCAGGTGGTCGAGGTGTGCGACCGCGCCCTGGTCAACGGCCGCCTCGCACCCGGCCTCGGCTGGACCGACGACGAGTGGGGCGTCGAGCTGCTGATGATGCTCGGCAGCGCCTACGCCCACGCGGACCGCCTCGACCGCGCCGAGAGCCTCTTCTCCGAGGCCCTGCGCGCCTACACCCGCGCCGGCTGGCACGGCGGCCACCTCTCCCTGGCCAACGCCTATCTCGGCCTCGCCTACCGCCGCCAGGGCAGGCTCCGGGACGCCGAGGCCGCGCTGCGCGAGGCGCTCCGGCTGGCCGAGCGCGTCGGCCGGCGCCTGCCGCTGTACTGGTCGGCGACCTGCGGACTCGTCGACACCCTGCTCGCCCGGGGCCATGTCACCCAGGCGTGGTCCGTCGCCGAGCAGTACGGCTTCGCCCCGCCCTACCCGTCCACCATCGTGCTCCCCGACATCCGTTCCGTACGCGGACGGCTGCTGCTCGCCGTGGGCCGCACCGGGGAAGGCGTCAACGAGCTGGAGGCCGCCGAGAAGGCCGCCGCCTCCCGGGGCGGCCACAACCCGGGTCTCGCCCCGTGGGCCGTCGACCTGGCCCGTGCGCTCGCCGTGCACGACCCGGAGCGGGCCCGCGCCCTGGTCACCGACGCCCGCCGCCAGGCCGAGCGGTTCGGCACGGACACCGCCATAGGAGAGGCCCTGCGCTGCGCCGCCGCCCTGGAGACCGGGCCGCGCGCGGAACGCCTCGCCGCCCAGGCCGTCGCCTATCTGGAGGCGTCCCCCTGCCAGTACGAGCACGCCGCCGCCCGCGTCGAACACGGCGTCCTCGCCCGCTCGCGGGCCGAACTCACCCGCGGCCTCGACCTGGCCCAGGCATGCGGCGCGGACGGACTCGTGGACCATGCGAGCCGCGAGCTCGACCGACTCGGCGGCTGAAGGGGACTCACGCCCCGGGCGCGCCGCCCAGGATCTCCGCCAGGTCGTAGCGGACCGGCTCCTCCAGCTGGGCGAACGTACAGCTCCCCGGGGTGCGGTCCGGGCGCCAGCGGCGGAAGCGGGCGGTGTGCCGGAAGCGGCGGCCGTTCTCCATGTGCTCGTACGCCACCTCCGCGACCCGCTCCGGGCGCAGCGGCACCCAGGACAGGTCCTTCTTGCCCGACCAGCGGCTCGGCGCCCCCGGCAGCCGGGCCGTCTCATGGGCCGCCTCCTCCGCCCAGCGCGCCCACGGATGCCCGCGCACGTCGTCCATCCGGAGCGGCGCCAGTTCGTCCACCAGCTCCGCGCGCCGCTTCATCGAGAACGCGGCCGCCACCCCCACGTGCTGGAGCGCGCCCGCGGCGTCGTGCAGCCCGAGCAGCAGCGAGCCCACCACCGGGCCGCTCTTGTGCAGGCGGTACCCGGCGACCACCACGTCCGCCGTCCGTTCGTGCTTGACCTTGAACATGGCCCGCTCGTCCTGGAGATAGGGCACGGTGAGCGGCTTGGCGACCACCCCGTCGAGACCCGCGCCCTCGTACTGCTCGAACCAGCGCTGCGCCTCCGCCTGGTCGGTCGTCGCGGGCGCCAGATGCACCGGCGGGCTCACCCCGGCCAGTGCCCGGTCCAGCAGCGCCCGCCGGCCGGTCAGGGGGACGTCCAGCAAGGAGTGGTCGTCCAGCGCCAGCAGGTCGAAGGCGACGAAGGACGCCGGGGTCCGCTCGGCCAGCGTCCGCACCCGTGAGTCCGCCGGATGGATGCGCTCGGTCAGCGCGTCGAAGTCCAGATGCCCGTCCCGCGCGATCACGATCTCCCCGTCCACCACGCACCGCTCGGGCAACCGCTCCTTCAGGGCCGCGACCAGCTCGGGAAAGTACCTGGTCAGCGGCTTGCCGGTGCGACTGCCCAGCTCCACTTCGGCGCCGTCGCGGAACACGATCGCCCGGAAGCCGTCCCACTTCGCCTCGTAGTGCATGCCGGGCGGGATCTTCGCTACCGACTTGGCGAGCATCGGCTTCACGGGCGGCATCACCGGCAGGTCCATACGCCGATTCTGCGCGCCCCCACCCGCCGGCGCCCGGTGTGCGGGCCGCGCGGGGTACGCCTACGGTGGCCGCATGGGCGACGCGGTGGAACTTCAGGTGGGCGGCCGGACCGTACGGCTGACGCATCCGGAGCGGGTGTTCTTCCCCGCGCACGGCTACACCAAGCTCGACATCGCCCAGTACTACGCGGCGGTCGGCCCCGGAGTGCTGCGCGCCCTGCGCGACCGGCCCACCACCCTCCAGCGCTACCCGGAGGGCCTGGAGGGGGAGTGGTTCTACCAGAAGCGCGCCCCCAAGAACATGCCGTCCTGGATTCCCACCGCCCACATCACCTTCCCCAGCGGCCGCAGCGCCGACGAGATGTGCCCCACCGAGGAGGGGGCGGCGGTGTGGGCCGCCCAGTACGGCACGCTCACCTTCCACCCCTGGCCGGTACGCCGCGCCGACGTCGACCACCCCGACGAACTCCGCCTCGACCTCGACCCGCAGCCCGGCACCGGTTACGAGGACGCGGTCCGCGCCGCCTTCGAACTCCGGGCCGTCCTGGACGAGTTCGGCGGCCTGCGCGGCTGGCCCAAGACCTCCGGCGGCCGTGGCCTGCACGTCTTCGTGCCCATCGAACCCCGCTGGACCTTCACCCAGGTACGGCGCGCGGCCATCGCCGTCGGCCGCGAACTGGCCCGCCGGATGCCCGAGCACGTGACGGTGAAGTGGTGGAAGGAGGAACGCGGCGAACGTATCTTCCTGGACTACAACCAGACGGCCAGGGACCGCACCATCGCCTCCGCCTACTCCATCCGCCCGCTGCCCGACGCCACCGTCTCCGCGCCGCTGCGCTGGGACGAGGTCGCCGACGCCCGCCCACGCGACTTCGACATCGTCACCATGCCGCGCCGGTTCGCCGAACTCGGCGACGCGCACGCCGGCATGGACGACCACGCCTACTCCCTCGACGCCCTGCTGGACCTCGCCCGCCGCGACGAGGCCGAACACGGTCTCGGCGATCTGCCGTATCCGCCGGAGTACCCCAAGATGCCCGGCGAACCCAAGCGGGTGCAGCCCAGCCGGGCCCGCGAGGACAAGACGCCGTCCTGACCTCCGGAGGCCGCCGGGCCCCGCGGCTATCCTGATCACAGCCGCCGATGAGGAGCCCGAAGTGACCGAGGCAGTGTCGCGCCCCACGCTGGAGGCGGTGGCCGCACGGGCCGGGGTGTCCCGCGCCACCGTCTCCCGCGTCGTCAACGGCGGCGACGGCGTACGCGACTCGCTCGTCACCCGCGTCCGCCAGGCGGTCGACGAACTCGGCTACGTCCCCAACCAGGCCGCCCGAAGCCTGGTCACCAAGCGGCACGACGCCGTGGCGGTCGTCATCGCCGAACCCGGCACCCGGGTCTTCGCGGACCCCTTCTTCGCCGCCCAGCTGCGCGGCATCAGCAAGGAACTGACCGTCCACGACAACCAGTTGGTCCTGCTCCTCACCGAGGGCCGCGACGACCACGCCCGCGTCGCCCGCTACCTCGCCGGCGGCCACGTGGACGGCGCCCTGGTCTTCTCCCTCCACCTGGACGACCCGCTGCCCGGCCTGATCCGCGACGCCGGCGTCCGCACCGTCTTCGGCGGCCGCCCAGGCTGGGACGACGGGGACACCGGCGGCGCGGTCTACGTCGACAGCGACAACCGGGGCGGCGCCCGCGAGGCGGTACGGCACCTGGCCGGCCTCGGCCGGACCCGGATCGCGCACATCACCGGCGCCCTGGACCAGACCTCCGCCGTGGACCGCCTGGACGGCTACCGCGACGTGATGGGGGACGCCGACCCCGCTCTGGTCGTGGAGAGCGACTTCACCCCGGCCGGCGGTGAACACGCCATGCGCGAACTCCTCGCCCGCCGCCCCGACGTCGACGCGGTCTTCGCCGCCAACGACCTCACCGCCCTCGGCGCGCTGCGCGTCCTGCGCGCCCACGGGCGCCGGGTCCCCGAGGACGTCGCGGTGATCGGCTTCGACGACATGGCCCCGGTCGCCGAACAGACCGACCCGCCGCTCACCACGGTCCGCCAGGACATAGAGGGAATGGGCCGCGTCATGGCCCGCCTCCTCCTGACCGGCGGCCCCGCGGGCGGCGTCATCCTCCCGACCACCATCGTCCGCCGGGCGTCCGCCTAGGTGTCCTGCGCCGGGTCGCCCTTGATCACCGCGAACTCGTACCCGTGCGGGTCGGCGAGGCGGGCCAGGCGGCCCACACCGGGGACGCCGGTCGCGGGCAGACGGACCGAGCCGCCGAGTTCCTCCGCCCGGTCCACCACGGCGTCGGCGTCGGCGGCGCCGAAGTAGGGGAGCCACTCGGGGGTGGTGCCGACGAGGTCCCCGAAGGTGGAGACGATGCCGCCGAACGTGGCCTCCTCGCCGGCGTCCGCCGGGTACAGCGAGGTGTAGACGCCGCCGGGGAAGTCGACGCCGGCGGTCTGAACGCCGAGGACCCGGTGGTAGAAGGCGGCGGCCGCCGCCACGTCCGGGGTGTGCAGCTCGACCCAGCACAGGGCGCCCGGCTCGGTCGCCGCGTCCAGACCCTCGACCGGGTCCGGCTGCCAGACCCGGAAAGCCGCCCCGGCCGGGTCCTTCAGGCCCGCCACCCGGCCCAGGCCCCGCAGCTCGGTCGGCGGGAACACCACCGTGCCGTGCGCCGCCCCGGCCGCCTCCGCCGTACCCGGCGCGTCCGCGCTGCGGAAGTACACCGTCCAGCCCGCCCGGCCCCGCTCCGGGTCGAGCGCCATCGCACCGGCGACCGTACGGCCGTCGAGCTGGAGGAGGGTGTAGCCGCCCGTCTCCGGGCCGGCCGGCACGGGCTGCCAGCCGAAGAGGCCGCCGTAGAAGGCGAGGCTCGCCGCCAGATCGGGGGAGCCGAGGTCGATCCAGTTCGCGGCGCCGTCAGGGAAACGGGTGGTGAGCATGCGTCGAGTCTGGCACCGGCCGGGGAAGATCACCCCGCGCGCCGCCGCGCGCGGGCGTGTCCGGGCGAAGGATCAGCGGGACGGCCCACACGCGGCCCTGACAGGCACGGCGTTGATCAAACGTTTTTCCGCCTGCGGCACGATCCTGGCCATGCCTGACGAGACGATCACCCCGGCCGACTCCGCCTGGCAGGGCCAGGCCCTGTGCGCGCAGACCGGGGCGGAGTTCTTCTTCCCCGAGCCCGGCAGTTCGGTGCGCGAGGCGAAACGTATCTGCGCACGGTGCGAGATCCGTCCCGCCTGCCTCGACCACGCCCTCACCCACGATGAACGCTTCGGCGTCTGGGGCGGCCTGTCCGAACGCGAACGGCTCGCCCTGCGCCGTTCGGCCCGCTGAGCGCGCGGGCCGCACGGCAGCCGCCTCGTCAGCCGGCCGCGCGTGCGGCCATGCGTGCCTTGCGGGCGGCCAGCCGCTCGTCGAACTTGGCGGCCTCCGAGTCCAGCCCGCCCATGAACACACCCAGTTCCTCCTGGGCCCGCAGCCCCTCCGGGCCCAGGCCGTCGATCTCCATGACCTTCAGGAAGCGCAGCACCGGCTGGAGCACGTCGTCGTGGTGGATACGGAGGTTGTAGACCTCCCCTATGGCCATCTGCGCGGCGGCGCGCTCGAAGCCCGGGATGCCGTGGCCCGGCATGCGGAAGCCGACCACGACGTCGCGGACCGCCTGCATGGTCAGGTCGGGCGCGATCTCGAACGCGGCCCCCAGCAGGTTCCGGTAGAAGACCATGTGCAGGTTCTCGTCGGTGGCGATGCGGGCCAGCATGCGGTCGCAGACCGGGTCGCCCGACTGGTGGCCGGTGTTGCGGTGCGAGATCCGGGTGGCCAGCTCCTGGAAGGCGACGTAGGCCACCGAGTGCAGCATCGAGTGCCGGTTGTCGGACTCGAAGCCCTCGCTCATGTGCGACATCCGGAACCGCTCCAGCGCGTCGGGGTCGACCGCGCGGGAGGCGAGCAGATAGTCACGCATCACGATGCCGTGCCGGCCCTCCTCGGCGGTCCAGCGGTGCACCCAGGTGCCCCAGGCGCCGTCCCGGCCGAAGAGCGAGGCGATCTCGTGGTGGTAGCTCGGCAGGTTGTCCTCGGTCAGCAGGTTGACGACCAGCGCGACCCGGCCGATCTCGGTGACCTTGGACTGCTCCTTGCCCCACGCCTCGCCGTCCTCGAAGAGGCCGGGGAAGTTGCGCCCGTCGCTCCACGGCACGTACTCGTGCGGCATCCAGTCCTTGGCGACCTTCAGATGCCGGTTCAGCTCCTGCTCGACCACCTCTTCCAGCGCGAACAGCAGGCGCGCGTCGGTCCAGGCGGACGGGCTGCCGAGGGGAGGGGAGGTGATCGTCAAGGGGAACTCCAGAAAACGGCCGAGCGGAGAAAAGACGAGATTCAGGGGCATACCGTCCCACAGGACGGCACCATGAACCTACGGCTTCGTAGCCTACGTGTCCGTAGGTTACGAAGCCGTAGGTTAAGGGCGGCGTAAGGATCACCGAGCCGTACGGCCGTATGGCTCCCCGGCTAGCCGATCTCCTCCCGGGTCGCGTCCCGCACCACGCCGTCGGCCACCAGCAGCCAGCGGGTGATCCCGATCGAGTCCAGGAACGGCAGATCGTGCCCGGCGACGATCAGCGCGCCCTCGTACGACTCCAGCGCCGAGGTCAGCCGGCGCACGCTCGCCATGTCCAGGTTGTTGGTCGGCTCGTCCAGCAGCAGCAACTGCGGGGCGGGTTCGGCCAGCAGCAGCGCGGCCAGCGCGGCCCGGAAGCGCTCGCCGCCGGAGAGGGTGCCGGCGGGCTGATCCGCGCGCTTGCCCCGGAAGAGGAAGCGGGCCAGCCGGGCCCGGACGCGGTTGGGGGTGGCACCCGGCGCGAACCGGGCCACGTTCTCCGCGACCGTCGCGGCGTCGTCCAGCACGTCCAGCCGCTGGGGGAGGAACCGCAGCGGGACGTGCGCCTCGGCCAGTCCGGCCAGCGGGGGCAGCTCCCCGGCGATCGTCCGCAGCAAGGTCGTCTTCCCGGCGCCGTTGCGGCCGACGAGCGCGATCCGCTCCGGGCCCCGCAGGTCCAGCAGGCCCGCGACGCGCGGCCCGTGGACCGTCCGGAGCTTCTCCAGCGTGAGCACCTGCCGGCCCGGCGGCACGGCGGTGTACGGCAGGTCGACGCGGATCTCGTCGTCGTCCCGGACCGCCTCCACCGCCTCGTCCAGCCGCTCCCTGGCCTCGGCGAGCCGCTCCTCGTGCAGGATGCGGTGCTTGCCCGCGGACTCCTGGGCGGCGCGTCTGCGGGCCCCCATCACGATCTTCGGCTCGCGCTTGGTGTCGTACATCTTCTGGCCGTACCGCTTGCGGCGGGCCAGCTTCATATGGGCGTCGGTGAGTTCCCGGCGCTGCTTGCGGACGTCGGCCTCGGCCGCGCGCACCGTCCGCTCGGCCGCCTCCTGTTCGACGGCGAGGGCCTCCTCGTAGGCGGAGTAGTTGCCGCCGTACCAGGCGACCCCGCCGGCGCGCAGGTCGGCGATCTGGTCGACCAGGTCCAGCAGCTCGCGGTCGTGGCTGACCACGACGAGCACGCCCGGCCAGCCCGCCACGGCCGCGTACAGGCGGCGGCGGGCATACAGGTCCAGGTTGTTGGTGGGCTCGTCCAGCAGCAGCACGTCGGGGCGGCGCAGCAGCAGCGCGGCCAGCCGGAGCAGCACCGACTCACCGCCGGAGACCTCGCCGACGGTACGGTCCAGGCCGATGTGGCCGAGGCCGAGTTCGCCGAGGGTGACCAGGGCGCGGTCCTCCACGTCCCAGTCCTCGTCGAGGGTCGCGAAGTGCTCCTCGGAGGCGTCGCCCGCCTCGATGGCGTGCAGCGCGGCCCGTTCGGCGGCGATGCCGAGGGCCTGGTCGACGCGGAGGACGGTGTCCAGGGTGACGTTCTGCGGGAGCAGGCCGACCTCGCCGGACACCCTGATGGCGCCGTCGGTCGGGACGAGTGCGCCGGAGAACAGTTTCAGCAGGGTCGACTTGCCCGAGCCGTTGGCGCCGACCAGCCCGGTGCGGCCGGGGCCGAAGGAGACGTCGAGGCCGTCCAGGACGGGGGTGCCGTCGGGCCAGGCGAAGGTCAGGGAGGTGGCGGAGAGAGAAGCAGCGGGTGATGACATACGGGCCTCACGGTTGCCGGGTGCGGTCTGGTCGGGGAGCTGACGAGACACCGCGGGGCGGAGACCGGAAGCCTGGAGGCGGTCAAGGCCGGCAAAAAGGGCCCTGTGCCTGAGGGACGGCTCGTACGCCGAGGTCGAACGCCACGCACACCTCAACCGGTGTGAACGCGGTGTCTCATGACCTCAGACGAGCAACGTCCTTCTCCTGTTCGACGGCAGCAGAACCGAGGCACACGCTACGAACTGCCGTGAAGCCTGTCAACGCGATTGACGCGGGACCGGGGCGGGACCGTGACCGGCGGGTCCGTTCAGCCGAAGTCCCGCATCAGCTCGGCCAGACCGTGGTCCAGATCGACCTGGAGGTGCTCCAGACCCACCGGCACCAGCTCGCCGGCCGCCCGCAGGAAACGCCGGATCTCCCCGGAGCGCACATGCACCACCGCGGTTCCCTCCGGCGCGTGGAACTCCAGCACCGTCCGGTCGTAGCCGTACGGCCGCACGCGTACGTCCCCCTGCCCCTGCGGCTCATGCAGCCCGGCGGAGAGCAACTCGCGGGAGAACGTCCAGCACACCTCCTCGCCCGCCAGAGTGGCCGGGGCGGGGAAGGTCATCCGGACGGCGTACGGGTCGCGCCGGTCGTAGTGCAGCGCGGCGGGAATGCTCGGCATGCGCGGCGCGGCGGCGACGAGACGTGCCTCCACGATTGCCTCGATCACTGTGGACAAAGCCTGTGCTCCCTCGGGACGGCCGGACACTGCTCGGGCGCGGGTGGCGGCCCGACACCGGGAGAGACGACGGAAGCCTCCGTTCCGTGCCCACCACCCCGCAGTGACCTCGGTCACGATTCCGGGGTGCGAAACAGGCCTGAATCCGGGTACTCGCGTCCGTAACGGACAGCCTGCGACGGTCCGCAGGACGGCGAAGGGAGCGAGCATGCCAGCCGGTTCCAGCCCCAGGCGCGAGCGGCAGTACGAGCACATCAAGGAGAGCGAGCTGGAGCGGGGCGCGAGCGAGGACCGCGCCGAGGAGATCGCCACGCGCACCGTGAACAAGGAGCGCGCCCGCGCCGGGGAGGCGAAGACGGCCAGCCGTTCCTCGACCGAGGACATCTCTTCCGGGCGGCGCGGCGGCCTGCGCTCGGGCAAGGGCCCGCAGGGCCCGACCTACGACCAGCTGTACAACGAGGCGCGGCAGCGCGGCATCCACGGGCGCTCCGACATGAACAAGGAGCAGCTGCGGCGCGCGCTGGGCGAGAGGAAGTGAGCCGGGGCGGGCTCAGTCCGCGCTCTGCCGGTACCGTTCAAGGCCGGGTGCCGTCTTCGTGGCGGTGAACTCGGTGACGCGGTACCCGCACACCCCGGCCGTGACGAACGGATCGTCCGCTACGACCGCCTCGATCTCCGCCCGGCTCCCCGCGACGGCCAGGATCACCCCGCCGTCGCGGGGATTCTTCCGCCCGGAAGCAAGGAACAGCCCCTTGTCGTACTGCTCGTCCAGCCAGGCCACATGGGCGGTCAGGGCGGCGTCGACGGCGTCGAGCGGGGCGGTGTACGTCAGCTCCAGTACGAACATGATCGCGAGCCTACCCCGGAGCCCCGTATCGTCCGGGGCACCATGATCTCCGCACAGGTTCCCGCAGGCCGGCCCGCGACCGAGGAGGAGGCCCGCGCCGTCCAGGACGCGCTGCGCGGCCGGGTCGTCCGCGACGAGACCGGGCCGCCGCCCGGTACCGGCCACGTCACCGGCGTCGACGTGGCCTACGACGACGCACGTGACCTGGTCGCGGCGGCGGCCGTCGTCCTGGACGCGGCGACGCTGGAGGTGGTCGCGGAGTCGACGGCCGTGGGCCGCGTCGCCTTCCCCTACGTCCCCGGCCTGCTCGCCTTCCGCGAGGTGCCCGCCGTGTGCGCGGCCCTGGAGGCGCTGCCCTGCCCGCCCGGCCTGGTCGTCTGCGACGGCTACGGCCTGGCCCACCCCCGCCGCTTCGGCCTCGCCAGCCACCTGGGTGTCCTGACCGGCCTGCCCACGCTGGGTGTCGCCAAGAACCCCTTCACCTTCACCCACCCCGCCCCGGCCCCGGCCCGCGGCAGCACCGCCCCGCTGCTCGCGGAGGAGGGCGAGGAGGTGGGCGTGGCGCTGCGCACCCGGAGCGGGGTCAAGCCGGTCTACGTCTCGGTGGGCCACCGCGTCACGCTGGACAACGCGATCGCCCACACCCTCGCACTCACCCCGCGCTACCGCCTCCCGGAGACGACCCGCCGGGCCGACGCGCTGTGCCGCCGGGCGCTGCGGGAGGCGGCGGAGAACTGAGCCCCCTCCGTCATCCCCCGTACGCCTCGCGGACGTTCACAGGGACGCGCCCGCGGTGATGGACCATGTTCAGACCGTACGCGGGGGCACTGACATCGTCGGCCGCTCCCACTGGCCGGCTCCCGGACGCGGTCGCCGGCACCGGTTCAGGTCACCCTTCCCCGCCGGGCCGCGCGCTCCGCTCCGCCACGACCCGGAACCCGATCCCCGCCGTCCGCAGCCGCTCCAGCAGCGCGTCCCCCATCGCGGTCGCCGGAGTGAGCTGGCCGGAGCGTCCGGGCAGGGCGTCCGTCGCCAGGGACAGGGCCGCCTCCGCGAACATCTTCGCCGTCTCCCCGTAGCCCGGGTCGCCGCCCGTGACCTCGGTGAAGACGCGCCGGCCGCCGCCCTCGCCGACGAAGCGGACGCGGAACCAGCTACGGGCGCGCTTCTCGGCGCCGGGTCCCTCGCCCGGCTGGAGCCGGCCGGAGAACCAGGCGCGTACCGGGGCGAGCTGGGCCGCCACCGCGAGGGCGCCCACGCCCGCGAGCCCGGCCGCCGCGACCGGGAGGTGTTCGACCGCCGCGTAGTGGCGGTAGCGGAAGTCGGGGCCGTAGCGGTCCAGGGACCTCGCCGAGCGGCGCACGATCTGCGGGTCGATGGTGGGCAGCGGCAGCGCCCAGGCACCGATCTCCCCGGCGAACCGGGGCGCGCCCGTGGGGGCCGAGACCCGGCGGGCCGGCAGGCGCGGTTCGTGCCGGGCCCGGTCGCGGGCCGCCGCCCACATGCTGCCGGCGCGCGCGAACTGGTTCAGCGCGGAGGCGAGCGTGCCGCCGGAGAGGGAGGCGTCCACCGAGACGAACCCGTCCACCCGCAGCGGCACCCCCTCGGGCAGCTGCCGCACCGTGAACCAGGCGCCCAGGTCGTGCGGTACGGAGTCGAAGCCGCAGGCGTGCACCAGCCGGGCGCCGGTCTCGCGGGCGCGCGCGTCGTGCCGCAGGAACATCAGGTCCACGAACTCGGGCTCGCCGGTCAGGTCGAGGTAGTCCGTACCGCTGTCGGCGCAGGCGGCGACGAGTTCCTCGCCGTAGGTGATGTACGGGCCGACGGTCGTGGCCACCACGCGAGCCTGTCCGGTGAGCCCCCGCAGGGTGGCGGGCTCGCTCACGTCGGCCCGGAGCACTCCGATGGCCGAGCCGCCGGGGAGCCGTTCGCGCAGCGCCTCCAGCCGGGCGGGGTCCCGGCCCGCGACGGCCCAGCGCAGGCCCTCGGGGGCGTGCGCGGCGAGATACTCCGCCGTCAGCGTGCCGACGAAGCCGGTCGCTCCGAACAGCACGATGTCGTAGGGACGGTCGGTCAATTTCAGCCTGCTCATGACACTCCTTGACCGTGCAGCCGGTGCGGCCCGCGCAGTTGTCGGGGGCCGAGGCTAGCGTGAGCGGTACGGGGCCCGACGGGCGCCCCACAGGTGTGAACCGTGGAATCGGGGCGCACCGGGGCACTTCGCTGAGCGCCCGCTCGTTCGGTCTTGTGCCCGGTGGACGCTGTTCCTGGCATCACCGGTGTTACATCGTTTGTGTCACACGCGCTTGGGGGCATGACGGCATGACGACGGCAACGACGCCGGAGCGGGGCCCGCTGGACGGCGTGCGGGTGGTGGAGCTGGCCGGGATCGGTCCCGGCCCCTTCGCCGCGATGCTCCTGGCCGACCTGGGCGCGGACGTCGTCCGGGTGGACCGCCCCGGCGGGCCCGGCCTGGGCATCGACCCCGCGCACGACGTCACCAACCGCAACAAGCGCTCCGTCGTGGTCGACCTCAAGGACCCGGACGGCGTGGCGCGCGTGCTCGACTTCGCAGAGCGCGCCGACATCCTGATCGAGGGCTACCGCCCCGGCGTCGCCGAGCGCCTCGGCGTCGGCCCCGCCGACTGCCACGCCCGCAACCCCCGGCTGGTCTACGGCCGGATGACCGGCTGGGGCCAGGACGGCCCGCTCGCCGCCCGCGCGGGGCACGACGTGGGATATATCGCCGTCACCGGCACCCTCGGCATGATCGGCCGCCCCGGCGAACCCCCGGCGCTGCCCGCCAACCTGCTCGGCGACTTCGCGGGCGGCTCCCTCTACCTCGTCGTGGGCGTCCTCGCCGCCCTGCACCACGCCCGCGCCACCGGCACCGGCCAGGTGGTGGACGCCGCGATCGTGGACGGCACCGCCCACCTCTCCGCGATGATCCACGGCATGCTCGCCGCGGGCGCCTGGCAGGACCGCCGCGCCGCCAACCTCCTGGACGGCGGCTGCCCCTACTACGGCACCTACGAGACCGCCGACGGCCGGTACATGGCGGTCGGCGCCCTGGAGGCCCGCTTCTACGCCGAGTTCCTCCGCCTCCTCGGCCTCGACGGCCTGGCCGACGCCCACCACGACCCGGCCCGCTGGCCCGACCTGCGTGAAAGCGTCGCGGCCCGCTTCAAGTCCCGTACCCGCGCCGAGTGGACGGCACGTTTCGAGGGCACCGACGCCTGCGTGGCGCCCGTACTGAGCCTGCGCGAGGCCCCGCACCACCCCCACCTGGCCGCCCGCGCCACCTTCACCGAGCACGATGGGCTGGTGCAGCCCGCCCCCGCCCCGCGCTTCTCCGCCACCCCGACCGCCGTCCGCACCGGCCCCGCGCTGCCCGGCACCGGCGCCGAGGACGTGGCCCGCGACTGGGACCTCCCGCAGGCCACCGGCTGACCGCCCCGCCCATCCTCCGAAAGGCACACCAGTGACCACCGAAGCGTTCGTCTACGACGCGATCCGCACCCCGCGCGGCCGAGGCAAGGCCAACGGCGCCCTGCACGGCACCAAGCCGGTCGACCTGGTCGTCGGCCTGATCCACGAGATCCGTGCCCGCTTCCCCGGCCTGGACCCGGCCGCCGTCGACGACATCGTGCTCGGCGTCGTCGGCCCCGTGGGCGACCAGGGCTCCGACATCGCCCGGATCGCCGCCGTGGCCGCGGGCCTGCCGGACACCGTGGCGGGCGTACAGGAGAACCGCTTCTGCGCCTCGGGTCTGGAAGCCGTCAACATGGCCGCGGCCAAGGTCCGCTCCGGCTGGGAGGACCTGGTGCTGGCGGGCGGTGTCGAGTCGATGTCCCGGGTGCCGATGGCCTCGGACGGCGGCGCCTGGTTCAACGACCCGATGACCAACCTCGCCACCAACTTCGTCCCGCAGGGCATCAGCGCCGACCTCATCGCCACCATCGAGGGCTTCAGCCGCCGCGACGTCGACGAGTACGCCGCCCTGTCCCAGGAGCGCGCCGCCACCGCCTGGAAGGAGGGCCGCTTCGAGCGCTCGGTGGTCCCGGTCAAGGACCGCGCCGGCCTCACCGTCCTCGACCACGACGAGCACCCCCGCCCCGGCACCACCGCCGACTCCCTCGCCGGCCTCAAGCCGTCCTTCGCCGACATCGGCGAACTGGGCGGGTTCGACGCGGTAGCGCTGCAGAAGTACCACTGGGTGGAGAAGATCGACCACGTCCACCACGCGGGCAACTCCTCCGGCATCGTGGACGGCGCCTCCCTGGTCGCCATCGGCTCCCGCGAAGTGGGGGAGCGGTACGGACTGACCCCGCGCGCCCGGATCGTCTCCGCCGCCGTCTCCGGCTCCGAGCCCACCATCATGCTCACCGGCCCCGCCCCCGCCACCCGCAAGGCGCTCGCCAGGGCCGGGCTGACCATCGACGACATCGACCTGGTCGAGATCAACGAGGCGTTCGCCGCCGTCGTCCTGCGCTTCGCCAAGGACATGGGCCTGTCCCTGGACAAGGTCAACGTCAACGGCGGCGCCATCGCGCTCGGTCACCCCCTCGGCGCCACCGGCGCGATGATCCTCGGCACCCTCGTGGACGAACTGGAGCGCCAGGACAAGCGGTACGGCCTGGCCACGCTGTGCGTCGGCGGCGGCATGGGCATCGCCACGATCATCGAACGCGTCTGAACTCCCGGCGGAATCAGCGGAATCAGCGGCACCAAGCGACTTCTACGGAGACGACTGTCATGACCGAGAGCACCACCATCCGCTGGGAGCAGGACGACACCGGTGTCGTCACCCTCGTCCTCGACGACCCGGACCAGTCCGCGAACACCATGAACCAGGCGTTCCGCGACTCCCTCGCCGTGATCACCGACCGGCTGGAGACCGAGAAGGACTCGGTCCGGGGCGTCATCCTCACCTCCGCCAAGAAGACCTTCTTCGCGGGCGGCGACCTGCGCGACCTGATCCGGGTCACCCCCGAGACCGCCCAGAACCTCTTCGACGGCGGCCTCGCCATCAAGCGGAACCTGCGCCGCATCGAGACCCTGGGTGTCCCGGTCGTCGCCGCCATCAACGGCGCGGCCCTCGGCGGCGGCTTCGAGATCGCCCTCGCCTGCCACCACCGGATCGCGCTGGACGCCCCCGGCTCGCGCATCGGCTGTCCCGAGGTCACCCTCGGCCTGCTCCCCGGCGGTGGCGGCGTCGCCCGTACCGTCCGGCTGCTCGGTATCACCGACGCGCTGCTGAAGGTGCTGCTCCAGGGCACCCAGTACAACCCGCGCCGCGCCCTCGGCAACGGCCTCGTGCACGAGGTGGCGGAGACGCCGGAGGAGCTGACCGCGAAGGCCCGCGCCTTCATCGACGCCAACCCGGAGTCCAGGCAGCCCTGGGACCAGCCCGGCTACAAGATCCCCGGCGGCACCCCGGCCAACCCGAAGTTCGCCGCCAACCTGCCCGCCTTCCCGGCCTCGCTGCGCAAGCAGACCGGCGGCGCGCCCTACCCGGCGCCGCGCAACATCCTGGCCGCCGCCGTCGAGGGCGCCCAGGTCGACTTCGAGACCGCGCAGGTCATCGAGGCGCGCTACTTCGTGGAGCTGGCGGCCGGGCAGACCGCGAAGAACATGATCCAGGCGTTCTTCTTCGACCTCCAGGCCGTCAACTCGGGCGTCAGCCGGCCGAAGGGCGTCGAGCCGCGCAAGGTCCGCAAGGTCGCCGTGCTCGGCGCGGGCATGATGGGCGCGGGCATCGCCTACTCCTGCGCCCGCGCCGGGCTGGAGGTGGTCCTCAAGGACGTCTCACTGGAGGCGGCCGCCAAGGGCAAGGGCTACTCCGAGAAGCTGTGCGCCAAGGCCGTCGCCAAGGGCCGCACCAGCCAGGAGAAGGCCGACGCCCTGCTGGCCCGGATCACCCCGGCCGCCGACGCGGCCGCCCTCGCGGGCTGCGACGCGGTGATCGAGGCGGTCTTCGAGGACACCGCGCTCAAGCACAAGGTGTTCCAGGAGATCCAGTCCGTGGTCGAGCCCGACGCGCTGCTCTGCTCCAACACCTCCACGCTGCCCATCACCGCGCTGGCGGAGGGGGTCGAGCGGCAGGGTGACTTCATCGGGCTGCACTTCTTCTCGCCGGTCGACAAGATGCCGCTGGTCGAGATCATCAAGGGCGGGCGCACCGGGGACGAGGCGCTGGCCCGCGCCTTCGACCTGGTCCGGCAGATCAACAAGACACCGATCGTGGTCAACGACTCGCGCGGCTTCTTCACCTCACGGGTGATCGGCCACTTCATCAACGAGGGCGTCGCCATGGTCGGCGAAGGCATCGAGCCGGCCTCCGTGGAGCAGGCGGCTGCCCAGGCGGGCTACCCGGCGAAGGTCCTCTCCCTGATGGACGAGCTGACCCTCACCCTCCCGCGCAAGATCCGCGCCGAGACCCGGCGGGCCGTGGAGGAGGCGGGCGGCACCTGGACCCCGCACCCCGCCGACCAGGTCGTGGACCGCCTGGTCGACGAGTTCGGCCGCCCCGGCCGCAGCGGCGGCGCCGGCTTCTACGACTACGAGAACGGCAAGCGCACCGCCCTCTGGCCGGGCCTGCGCGAACACTTCACCGAGCCGGGCCACGAGATCCCCTTCCGGGACATGCAGGAGCGGATGCTCTTCTCCGAGGCCCTGGACACCGTGCGGCTGCTGGAGGAAGGCGTCCTCACCTCCGTCGCCGACGCCAACATCGGCTCCATCCTCGGCATCGGCTTCCCCGGCTGGACCGGCGGCGTCCTCCAGTACATCAACGGCTACGAGGGCGGCCTGCCGGGCTTCGCAGCCCGCTCGCGGGAGCTGGCGGAACGGTACGGCGACCGCTTCACGCCTCCGGCGCTGCTGGTGGAGAAGGCGGAGCGGGGGGAGACGTTCACGGACGCCCACTGAGGTTCCGGCACATGTGTGTGCCCCCGGTCCGCCGGGGGCACCGCACGTCCTACGCCGCTCCGGACCGCTCCAGCAGCAGCTCGTCCCCGGCGCGGAAGCGTTCGGTGCCGCCCTCCTCCCACGTCACGACCACGAACAGACCGCCCATCGCACCGATGTCGGTCCTCGTCGCCCTGATCGTGCGCCACTGCCCCTCGTAGCCGATCCGGTCCCCGGCGTTGAGTAGGGCGGCCACCTTGGTCGGCTTGGTCACCGGGACTCCTCGGCCGGCGTCACACGACCACCTTCCCGCAGCGCGTCGGCCAGACGTGCGGCCACGTCCGCGCGCACGCGCCCCAGTTCCACGAGCTTCAACGCCGGGGAGGCGAAGTCGACCCCGAGCGAGGGGAGGACGATCCCCTCCCCCCGCGCAGTGCCGCTCTCAGGGACTCCATCGCCGTGAACGGATCGACATCCGGTTTCTTCTCAGCCATGAACGGGACGCTAGGGATGGAAAGTTGGGGCGCGCGACAAGAGTTACTCGAAGTTTCTTGCTGTCCTGCCGAAGTTGCGCGATGTTATCCATGAAGGTCTACCGAACCCCGTTCGCGGGGCGTTGATTTCCTTGATGCTTGGCAGATCAGTCCCCGAAGAAAGGAACTGGTCATGGCGCGACGACTGCGCTTCAACGGCACGGGCAGCGGCGGTGGTTCCTGCCCCGCGGTGCATGAAGACCTGGATACGGGCGAGGTCATCGTGCATGGGCCCCGCCTCACCGACCCCGAGGCACTGGCCCAGCTTCAGCACATCGACGAGGAAAACACGCTGATCGACTTCGGGCCGAAGAGCCGCGACGCCGAACCGCGCATCCTTGACCCGGAGACGTTCGCCCGGCTGTTCGAGAACTTCCAGCACAGCGCGTGGCACCTGGAGATGCGCCGTGGGTACGCGGTCGATCGGGCCGGGCACACGTACGCCCAGTTCGTGAGGGGGGAGGCCCCGACATGGGACACGAACTCGCCGTGGGCCCGCACCATCAGCGCCAAGACGCGGGACGGTGCGGTGGTCGGCCGTGTTCGGATCGTCGACAACCCGCCGACCGAGGGACAGCGGTATCTTCTCGCACACGCCGAGCACAACGCCGATCTGGGCGAGGACGTTCGGAACATGTGGCGCGAGGATGCCGAGCGCGTCAACCTGCCGGACGAAGACTTCTGGATCTTCGACTCGCACATCGTCGCCGTGTGCATCTTCGATGACGACGACCACCTGACGGGTGCCGAGCTGGTCACGGAACCGGCGCGCGTCAACCAGTACAACCGGCTGCGTGACATCGCAGTGCACTACGCCATCCCGTACAAGGACTTCGTGGGCCGTATGACCGCGAAGGAGGAGTAAAGCAGGTGAGTACCGGTGAGCACGGACTATCAGAAGGCGCGCGAAGATCTCGGAATTCGACTCCGGGAACTTCGCCTGACTGCCCCTGGGGGTCGGCTCACCGGTACAGCACTCGCCGAGCGCCTTGGCCCAGGATGGACCAAGGTCAAGGTCAGCAAACTGGAGAACGGGCGGCAGACAGCGACGACCGAGGACTTGCGCGCGTGGGCGGAGGGGACCGGCCAACCCCAGACGTATGAGGAACTGCTCGCCAGGCTACGGGGGTTCGAGTCCCACATCCGCTCATGGCGTCGCCAACTGGCCGCAGGCCACAAAGCTGTTCAGGACGCGGTCACGCCCGAACACGACCGGGCGCGGGTTCTCACCATCTGGGAGAACTGCCTGATTCCCGGCATGCTCCAGACGCCGGACTACGCCAGGTGCACCTTCAAGCGGCACGCCGACCTGATGCGCTCCCCGAGGGACACCGAGGAGGCCGTGCGCGCACGCGTCCAGCGACAGGAAGGGCTGTACCAAGCGGGCAGGAAGTACCGGATCATGATGTGGGAAGGCGCGTTGCGCTCCTTGATCTGCTCGCCGCCGGTCCTCGCGGCTCAACTCCACCACCTTGCCGGCGCCATCGGCCTGGACACCGTTGAGCTTGGCATCGTCCCTTTCAGCGCTTCGCTCAACATCTGGCCGGGCAACAGTTTCTGGGTCTACGACGAACGCCTTGTCGTGGTCGAGGACTGGCACGCCGAGCTGTGGCTCGACGACGCCGACAGCGTCGCCCTGTACCTCCGGACGTGGAACACCCTGCGAGAGTCCGCCGTGTACGGCCCCGATGCCCAGAACCTCATCAACGCGGCCCGCCGCGCGCTGAACGTTCGTTGACGTTCCGGCGACGTCTTCGAGCAGGCATCACCCGAGTGGACGGAGGTCGAGTGATGGGCTCAGCACCCCCTGACGAGGCGGTGACCGCGACCGAGGCCCGCTACGGGCCGGTGACGTACGAGCTGCTGTCGGACCGGCGTGGCGCATGGGCCGGGAAGGTGGTCACGGCCGCCGGGCAGCTCGCGCTGAAGGCGAACGCCCCCGACGCCGACGAGGGACGGGACAAAGCGATGGAGCTGGACCAGGAAGACCGGAACCTGATGAGGCTCACGGAAGCCGGCGCGCTCGATGCCGGGTACCGCGCCTTCGGCGGCCAGTACGTCCATCGCCGTCAGGCGTCGTTCGTCGTCGCTGAGCCGGCGCCCCGCCCGGCGGTCCAGCTCGGCGCGGCCGACCGACTCCACCGCCTCCGGGGCCCAGGAGGAGACGACCGTCCGGTGCACCGCGAGATCCTGCTCGGTGAGGTCGGCGGGCAGGCGGCTCAGATAGCGCTCGATCGCCGCGAGGGTCATCCCCTGGAGCCGCAGCTCCTCGATCAGCGCGAGGCGGGCCAGGTGCTCGCGGCCGTACCTGCCGACCCGGCGGGGGCCTGTCTGCGGCGGCGGGAGGAGGCCGCGGGTGCAGTAGAAGCGCACCGTGCGCACGGTGACGCCGGACCGCGCGGCCAGCTCGCCGATGGTGAGGGTGGGGTCCTCGGCCTCGGTCGTCGTCGGAGCAGTATCGCTGTCGCAGCAGGAGTGTGAAACCCGCGAAGGTCATGTGAGAAGTCGCCTTCTTCGTGGTCCGGGCGCTGAGCGAGCTGGTCCTGTACCGCCCGTCCTCCGGGTCCTTCGCGCGCGTACGACACGTCCGCCGGGCCCGCGAGGGCCAGGTCACCCGGCCGCGCTTCCAGCTCAAGTCCAGCCCGGTCACGGAGATCGCCACGATCGCCTTCCTGCTGGTCTGTCTCGGCATGATGGGGAACGACCCCGAGGTCGGCCGCCGCACCCTGTACCTGGTCCCGCTGATCGCCGCCCTGCTGGTCGCGGGCTGGTTCGGCGTCCGCCGCCGCGTCACCGCGAACACCGGGCGGGAACTGACCGACCTCACGAAGTAGCAGGTCAGGGCGGGCGCCGGGGGGGCGTACCTGCTGGCCGACGGCAAGCTGACCCACGTCCCGCCGGCGACCCCGCCGGCGACCCCGCCGGCGACCCCGCCGGCGACCCCGCCGGCCCCGGTGGTCGACTCCAACGGCGCGGGCGACGCCTTCGCCGCCGCGTTCCTCCACGGCCACCTCGCCGGGGCGGGCCCGAGCGCTGCGCCCGGTACGGCGCTACAGCGGGCGCGTACGCCTGCACCGTCCCGGCCACCCGCACCGACGGAAACAGGCCGCGACGGCCTCCTCGGGGAGGGAGCCGTCACGGCCTAGGGGAGAGCGGACTCAGTGCGCGTGCACGTCGTTCGTCGCCTCGATCTTCTTCCACGACTTCGGCTGGGCGGCCTTCACCAGGGACCGGGCCGATGCGGCCGCGCCCCGCGCGTCCGGCTTCGACGGCTGGAACAGCCAGGTGTCGAAGAGCGCGGTCAGCGGCTTGCCGGACACCTGCTCGGCGTACTTCTGGAAGTCGGCCACCGAGGCGTTGCCGTAGGCGTGCTCCGTCGGCCAGCCCTTCAGCACGGCGAAGAAGGCGTCGTCGCCGATCTCCTCGCGCAGCGCCTGCACGGCGAGTGCGCCCCGGTCGTAGACCGCGAGGTCGAACTGCGCGTCCGGGCCCGGGTCACCCGGCTTGACGGTCCAGAACGGGTCGTCGGCCGGGTGCGAGGCGTACACGTAGTCGGCCAGCTCGCGCGTGGTGCCCTCGCCCTCGTGCTCGGACCAGAGCCACTGCGCGTACCGGGCGAAGCCCTCGTTGATCCAGATGTCCTTCCAGCCCTTCAGCGACACGTCGTCGCCGTACCACTGGTGGGCCAGCTCGTGCACGACCACCGAGGCGTTGGAGCCGGCCGCGAACTGCTTCGGGCTGTAGTAGACGCGGGTCTGCGTCTCCAGCGCGTACCCGGTGGTGGTGTTGGGGACGTAGCCGCCGGCCGAGGAGAACGGATACGGCCCGAAGTAGCCGCTCAGCCAGTCCACCAGCTCACCGGTACGCTCCACGCTCGCCCGCGCCGCGCCGTCGTTCGCGCCGAGGTCCTTGCTGTAGGCGTTGATCACCGGCACCCCGCCCTCGGAGGTGGAGGTGACGACGTCGAACCGGCCGAGCGCGAGCGTGGCCAGGTAGGTGGCCTGCGGCTTGTCCTCCCGCCAGTTGTAGCGGGTCCAGCCCAGCTTCGACGTCGAAGACTGGAGCGTGCCGTTGGAAAGGGCCTGGGTGCCGTCCGGCACCGCCACCGACACGTCGTAGGTGGCCTTGTCGCTGGGGTGGTCGTTGCTCGGGAACCACCACCAGGCCGCCTCGGGCTCGTCCGCCGCGACCCCGCCGTCCGGGGTGCGGTGCCAGGAGGTGAAGCCGTACGCGCTCTTCGTCGACGGCACCCCGCTGTAACGGACGAGCACGGTGACCTGCGTCCCCTTGGCCAGCGGGGTCTTCGGCGTGACGACCAGTTCATGCTCACCCGAGGTGGTGAACGTGGCCTTGATGCCGTTGACCCGCACCTCGCTGACGTCCAGCAGGAAGTCCAGATCGAAGCTGGACAGGTCCTGCGTGGTCTTCGCCAGGATGGTCGCGGTGCCCTGCAACTCGTCCGTCTTCGGCTGGTAGCGCAGCCTGAGGTCGTAGTGCGAGACGTCGTAGCCGCCGTTGCCGTACTGCGGGTAGTAAGGGTCGCCGATGCCCGGCGCGCCGGGGGAGGACGACGCGGCCGATGCCGGGATCGCCAGCAGGAGGGAGGCCGCGGCCAGGGCGCCCGGTCCGAGGATTCTGCGGTGCACGTCAGCTCCAAGTCTTCTGGACAGGAAGTCTGTTGGGAGCCTATTCAGTCCCGGCCGCTCCTGGCGTGTCCACGACCCCTGCTGTCACACGATCGCCATTCAGCCGTCACGCGTCCCGGGGACCGCCGAACGGCCCTCTTCTGTAAGGGCGTTGACGGGAGTAGCGTCCGCCCATGCCGAATCGCTCGCTCTGGAGAATGCTCGCGGTCCTGGCCGTCGGCGTACTGACGGCCGTCCTCCTCGCCCCGACCGCCGCCCAGGCGGCACCGCGCGAGAGCAGGCCCGTGTACTCGTACGCCGACGCCGTCCGTGAGTCCGTCTGGGTGGACACCGGGCTGGACGAGGACGGTGACGGCCGCACCGACCGCGTCGCCGCCGACATCGTCCGCCCGTCCGAACCCGCCCGGCAGGGCCGCAAGGTGCCCGTCATCATGGACGCCAGCCCCTACTACTCCTGCTGCGGCCGTGGCAACGAGAGCCAGCGGAAGACGTACGACGCGCAGGGGCACGTCGTGCAGATGCCGCTCTTCTACGACAACTACTTCGTGCCGCGCGGCTACGCCTTCGTCGGCGTCGACCTCGCCGGCACCAACCGCAGCGACGGCTGCGTGGACGTCGGCGGCCGCTCCGACATCGGCTCCGCCAAGGCCGTGGTGGACTGGCTCGGCGGCCGCGCCCGCGCCTACACCAGCCGGACCGGCGGTACGCGGGTGACGGCGAGCTGGACCAACGGCGCGACCGGCATGATCGGCAAGAGCTGGGACGCCACCATCGCCAACGGTGTCGCCGCCACCGGTGTGAGGAACCTGAAGACCATCGTCCCGATCAGCGGCATCTCCTCCTGGTACGACTACTACTTCGCCCAGGGCGCCCAGCTCTACGACGGCGGCCCCGACGAACTCGCGGGGTACGTGGAGAGCGACCAGGCCCACTGCGCCGCCGTACAGCAGAAGCTCGCCGACGGCAGCCCCGACTCCGGTGACTGGACCCGGCTGTGGACCGAGCGGAACTATGTCAAGGACGCCCGCAAGGTCCGCGCCAGCGTGTTCCTGGTGCACGGCATGCAGGACCTCAACGTCCGCACCAAGCACGTCGGCCAGTGGTGGGACGCGCTGGCGAGGCACGGCGTCGAGCGCAAGATCTGGCTCTCCCAGACCGGCCACGTCGATCCCTTCGACTACCGGCGCGGCGCCTGGGTCGACACCCTGCACCGCTGGTTCGACCATGAACTCCTCGGCTACGCCAACGGCATCGACCGCGAGCCCATGGCCGACATCGAGCGCCACCCCGACCAGTGGACCACCTCCGCCGTCTGGCCCCCGCGCGGCACCCGGACCACCACGCTCCACCCGGCCCCCGGCCCGACGCCCGGCGTCGGCACCCTGAGCCTCGGCCGGGCCACCGGCACCGAGACCTTCACCGACGACCCGAGCCGCAGCGAGACCGACTGGGCGGCCGACCTGACGAAGTCCACCCCCGACAAGGCCGCCTTCATCACCCCGGAACTCACCGGACCGCTGCGGATCTCCGGCTCCTCCCGGGTGACCGTCACCGCCACCCCGAGCACCGCCTCCGCCCACCTGTCGGCCGTCCTGGTCGACCTCGGCCCGGACACCATCCGCGACTACGCCGCCGGCGGCGAGGGCATCACCACCCTCACCGAGCGCACCTGCGTCGGGGAGAGCACGGCCGGGGACAGCGCCTGCTTCAAGGACACCTCGGCGAAGACCGCCGAGGTGGGCGCCACCGTCGTCAGCCGGGGCTGGGCCGACCTCGGCCACCACGCCTCGCTCACCAAGGGCGTCCCGCTCACCCCCGGCCGCGCCTACACCATGACCCTCGACCTCGCCGCCACCGACCACGTCGTCCCTCGGGGCCACCGGCTGGCGCTGGTCGTCGCCGGCACCGACAAGGACCTCATCGAACCGCCCGCCACCCGCCCCACCCTCACCCTGGACCTCTCCCGCACCACCGCCCGGCTCCCGCTGACCGGCGGCCGGGCCGCCCTGCGCGGCGCTGTCACCACACCGCCCGCACGGCGCGCCCTCACCGTCGTCGGCACCCCCCGCTGCCTGACCGGCCACGGCGACGGCTGCACCGGGACCGGACCGGTGGAGCGGCGGCCGTAGGGGAAGGGCGCGGCCCCACCCCGTACGACCCGGTACGCACTCGACCACGCGTACGCCCGACGCCCGCCGCTTCCCCGCTCCCGCCCGCCGTCGCAGGCCGGAGCGGGGAAGCGGCGGGCTCGGCCGGCCGTCCGCCGGGCCGTACGCGGGAACACTCCTCTCATGTCACCCGCCTACGCCACCTCCGGGCTGGAACCGGCGACCCGCGTCGGCGCCGTCCTCGCCGGCGGCGGCCACCAGGTCCACCGCGAGTTCGCGGACTTCGTCGTCGACGGCAGCCCGCTGCTGTTGAGGCTGTCCGACCTGGACGCCGTGTCACCGCTCACCGCCGGCCTCCCGCCCGCCGTCATCGAACGGGACGGCGACGACTTGCGGCGGCGGGACTTCGCCCGGCAGACCGGTGAACACGTCGACCTCGAACGCGACGGGTACCACGGCACCGGCCCGTTCCGCTTCCACGGCCCCGCCTACCGCGCCGCCCTCACCGCGCTGCTCGACGGCACCGGCGACGCCGCTCCACCGCGCCGGGTGCTCCTCATCGGTCCCCGCGCCGGGCTGCTCACCAAGCTCGCGGTCGTCCTGGACGCCACCCTCGGCCCCGGCTGCCACCGGCTGCCGCTCGGTCCGAGGACGGTCAGGGGTGAGGCGTACCTCCTGGCCCGCACCTCGGGCGGGGTCCTGGCGGCACCGGTCCGGGGCGGTCCGGCCCGCGACTAAAATCAGCGTCCTGATGACTGCCACCCTCGTCGCCAAGAACCTCGCCGCCGGCCACGGCGACCGCTCCCTCTTCACCGGGCTCGACCTCGTCGTCGCGCCCGGTGACGTGATCGGGCTCGTCGGCGCCAACGGCGCGGGCAAGTCCACGCTGCTCAGGATGCTCGCCGGGCTCACCACGCCCGAGGAGGGCGAGCTGCGGCTCTCCCCGCCGACCGCGACCGTCGGCCACCTCCCGCAGGAGCCGGAGCGCAGGGAGGGCGAGTCCGTACGCGACTTCCTGGCCCGCCGCACCGGCGTCGCCGAGGCCCAGCGCACCATGGACGAGGCCACCCAGGCACTGGTGGACGGCGCCCCCGGCGCCGACGACGCCTACGCCGGCGCGCTGGACCGCTGGCTGAACCTGGGCGGCGCGGACCTGGACGAACGCGCCGAGGACGTGGCCGGCACCCTCGGCCTGGCGGTCGGCCTGGACCGGCCCATGACCACCCTGTCCGGCGGCCAGGCCGCCCGCGCCGGACTCGCCTCCCTGCTGCTCTCCCGCTACGACGTCTTCCTGCTGGACGAGCCCACCAACGACCTCGACCTCGACGGCCTCCAGCGGCTGGAACGCTTCGTCACCGGCCTGCGCGCGGGCACCGTCGTCGTCAGCCACGACCGCGAGTTCCTCACCCGCACCGTCACCAAGGTCCTCGAACTCGACCTCGCCCAGCAGCGGATCAACCTCTACGGCGGCGGCTACGCGGCCTATCTGGAGGAGCGGGACGTGGCCCGCAGACACGCCCGCGAGGACTACGAGGAGTACGCCGACAAGCGCGCCGCCCTCCAGGACCGAGCCCAGACCCAGCGCTCCTGGATGGACAAGGGCGTGAAGAACGCCCGGCGCAAGGCGGGCACCGACAACGACAAGATCGGCCGCAAGTTCCGCAGCGAGGCCAGCGAGAAGCAGGCCGCCAAGGCCCGGCAGACCCAGCGGATGATCGAACGCCTCGACGTGGTCGAGGAGCCCCGCAAGGAGTGGGAGCTGCGGATGGAGATCGCCGCCGCCCCGCGCTCCGGCGCGGTCGTGGCCACCCTCCGGGACGCCGAGGTCCGGCGCGACGGCTTCCGCCTCGGCCCGGTCTCGCTCCAGGTCGACTGGGCCGACCGGATCGCGGTCACCGGAGCCAACGGCGCGGGCAAGTCCACCCTGCTCGGCGCGCTGCTCGGCCGGGTCCCGCTGGACTCCGGGAACGCCACGCTGGGCTCGGGGGTGCTGGTCGGCGAGGTCGACCAGGCCCGCAGGCTGTTCCACGGCTCCGAGTCCCTGAGCGACGCCTTCCAGGCGGCCGTACCGGACACCGAGCCGGCCGAGGTACGCACCCTGCTCGCCAAGTTCGGCCTGAAGTCCGGTCACGTACTGCGCCCGGCCGCGTCCCTCTCGCCCGGCGAGCGCACCCGCGCCGCCCTCGCGCTGCTCCAGGGCCGGGGCGTCAACCTGCTGGTGCTGGACGAGCCGACCAACCATCTCGACCTGCCCGCCATCGAGCAGCTGGAGTCGGCCCTCGACTCCTACGACGGCACCCTCCTGCTGGTCACCCACGACCGCCGGATGCTCGACGCGATCAAGGTGACCCGCCGCCTTGAGGTCGCGGACGGCACGGTGACCGAACACTGAACCCCGCCCCCGGCCCGGCGGGAAGGC
>NZ_JBHXLV010000069.1:0-28423 GCF_042721685.1 Streptomyces sp. NPDC058459
GGCCCTTTTCCGTGTCGTCTCCACCGCGCGATGGCGTGGAGTGACGGTCGGGCTAGCTTCAGGCGGCTGTGCCGCCGCGGTTGTCCGCCAGCCGCGGCAGGACGCGGAAGGCGACGCCGCCCGCGATCATCGTCGCGGCGCCCACGATCAGGAACGCGGTCTGCCCGGCACCGGTCTCGGCCAGCTGCTTGCCGTCGCCGGCCTGCTGCGCCGAGGTGTCCGAGCCGGTGTCGGTGAGGGCGGAGGTGCCCTCCTCCTGGGGAACGCTGTCGTTGGCGCCGCCGTCCGGGATGGTGCCGGGGCCACCGGTGGTGCCGCCGTCCGAGCCCGGGTCGGTCGGGACACCAGGGTCGGTGGGGGTGCCCGGGTCGCTGGGCGTGCCGGGGTCGGTCGGCGTACCCGGGTCGGTCGGCGTGCCGGGGTCCGTGGGCGTACCCGGGTCGGTCGGCGTGCCGGGGTCGGTCGGCGTACCCGGGTCGGTCGGGGTGCCGGGGTCGGTCGGGGTGCCGGGGTCGGTCGGGGTGCCGGGGTCGGTGGG
The DNA here is from genome assembly GCF_042721685.1 of Streptomyces sp. NPDC058459. NCBI lineage: Bacteria > Bacillati > Actinomycetota > Actinomycetes > Kitasatosporales > Streptomycetaceae > Streptomyces > Streptomyces sp. NPDC058459. The sequence continues at coordinate 539 of NZ_JBHXLV010000069.1, forward strand.
CGTACCCGGGTCGGTGGGCGTACCCGGGTCGGTCGGGCACTCCGGGTCGGCGACGACGTCGCAGATCGGGTCGTCACCTGTCTTCGCGCTCACGCTGAGTGGCCCGGCGTCGACGCCGATGCCCGCTGCCGAGGCGACGCCCGCGGCAGCCAGGGAAGCGCCGACGGCCATCACGGCGCCGGTGGCTATACGTGCGACGCGAACGCGCGTCTTCCTCGTCATATGTCTGCTACCCCCAGTAGCTGTTGTCGATGTGGCGGCGCGGTGGGGCCTGCCGTGCTCGACGGGGGCGGCTGACGTTCCCCCGGTTCACAAGCGCCCCGGACATGCGCATGCCGCGCTTCACCCTTCCCATTTTTCTAGGGAACGTCAAGGTCGTTGCGGGCGCGATGTCCTGGGGGGCGGCGTTTGCCGGGAGTTGATTGACGTGACTGTGACCCGGAACCCGAGATATAGGACAACTGCCGCCCGTTGGACGGCAGTTGCCTTAGGTTGTCATGTCGACGGACTTACTTGTCCTGCTGCTTGCGCCAGCGAATTCCGGCCTCCAGGAAGCCGTCGATCTCGCCGTCGAGCACGGACTGCGGGTTGCCGACCTCGAACTCGGTGCGCAGATCCTTGACCATCTGGTAAGGGTGCAGGACGTACGAACGCATCTGGTTGCCCCAGGAACTACCGCCGTCGCCCTTGAGGGCGTCCATCCTGGCCCGCTCCTCCTGGCGCTGCCGCTCCAGCAGCTTGGCCTGGAGCACGTTCATGGCCGTGGCCTTGTTCTGGATCTGGGAGCGCTCGTTCTGGCAGGAGACGACGATGCCCGTGGGGAGGTGGGTGAGGCGGACCGCGGAGTCCGTCGTGTTCACGCCCTGGCCGCCGGGGCCCGAGGAGCGGTACACGTCGACCCGCAGTTCCGACTCGTCGATCTCGACGTGGTCGGTCTGCTCCACGACCGGAAGCACCTCGACGCCCGCGAAGGAGGTCTGACGGCGCCCCTGGTTGTCGAACGGCGAGATGCGCACCAGGCGGTGCGTGCCCTGCTCGACCGAGAGCGTGCCGTACGCGTACGGGATCTGCACGGCGAAGGTGGTCGACTTGATGCCGGCCTCCTCGGCGTACGACGTCTCGTAGATCTCCGTCTTGTAGCCGTGGCGCTCGGCCCAGCGCAGGTACATGCGCTGGAGCTGCTCGGCGAAGTCGGCGGCGTCCACGCCGCCCGCCTCGGCGCGGATGTTGACCAGCGCCTCGCGGGAGTCGTACTCGCCGGACAGGAGGGTGCGGACCTCCATCTCGTCCAGCGCCTTCTTCACCGCGACCAGCTCGGACTCGGCCTCGGCGAGGGTGTCCGGGTCGTCCTCCTCCTCGGCCATCTCGAAGAGCACGGTGAGATCGTCGATCCGGCCGCGCAGCGTCTCCGCCTTCCTGACCTCGGCCTGGAGGTGGGAGAGCTTGCTGGTGATCTTCTGCGCCTCGTCCGGGTTGTCCCAGAGGGACGGCGCGGCCGCCTGCTCCTCGAGCACGGCGATGTCTGCCCTCAGCCTGTCGAGGTCCAGGACGGCCTCGATCGACTCCATGGTCGAGGAGAGGGACTTCAGCTCTTCGGATACATCGACGACTGCCACGCCCCCAGCGTAACGGCTCCGCCGGGTGCGGTCGGTCCTCGGCCGGCTGGACCACGGTGATGCGGGGTGTCACTCCCGGCGTACCGGGGGCTGCCGCCCCCGGACTCCGCTGCCGGCCCCTGCGGGGCCTCGTCCTCGAACGCCGGACGGGCTGGATGACGGCCGGCCTCGGCTGGATGGTTCCCAGCGCTGCTCTCAGGGCCCCCTGGCGCCCGCGTCCCTTTCCGTCCCCCGCTCAGTGCCTGCCGAGACGGGTGGGGCCGGGGCGGAGTCTCAGGCGGTCAGGGGGTCGATGTCGTCTGGACGTCCTGGGGCGGGGTGTCGTCGGTGGAGGTGGCCCACACCCCGTAGCCGACCGCGGCCGCCAGGAGGGTGCCCGCGACGGTGAGGGTGAGTTTGCGGCGCCGGGCCGCTGCCCGGTGGCGGGCCGAGCCGGGACGGGGGGCTCCGGAAGGACGTGGGGCGCGGGCCGTTCCGTGGGCGCCGCCGGCCAGTTCGTCGGGGGCGGGGACGCGCATGGAGGTGTGGGTGTCGCGGTTGGAGTCGGGCTTGGCGCCGGGGACCAGGGCGACCGCGCCCCGGCGGCGGACCGGTTCCTCGGTGGGCGGCGGTGCCGGGGGGCCCTCCGGGGCGGTCTCGGGGTCGGGCTCGTCCACTTCGAGCGGGGGGATACCTGTCAGGGCCGGCAGCTGTTCGCGCAGGCGGGCGGCGAGTTCTGAGGCACGCAGCCGGGAGGCGGGGCCCTTGGCGAGGCACTGGACGATGAGCTGCCACAGCTCCTCGGGGATGCCGGGCAGCGGCACGACGGTCTCGGTGACGTGTCTGCGGAGCACCGCGCCGGGGTGGCCGCCGCCGAAGGGGGTGAAGCCGGCGAGCAGCTCGTAGAGGACGGTTGCCAGGGCGTAGATGTCGACGGCGGCGCGCGGGGGCAGGCCCTCGACGATCTCGGGGGCGAGGTAGTCCGGGGTGCCGATGATCTTCGTGGCGCGGGTGCGCCGGGGGGAGTCGATGAGCTTGGCCACGCCGAAGTCGGTGAGCAGCGCCGGGTGGGCGCCGCCGGGGCCGAGCGGGCCGCGCATGTCGAGGAGGATGTTCTCGGGCTTGACGTCCCGGTGGACGACGCCCGCGGCGTGCGCCGCGGCGAGGCCGTCCGCGACGTCGGCGACGATCGCCACCGCGGCCTCGGGCGCGAGCCGGCGCTCGCGCTCCAGGCGGGTGCGCAGGTCGGTGCCCCGGACGATGTCCATGACCAGGGCGAGGTCGTTGCCGTCGACCACCAGGTCCCGGACGGTGACGATGTGGGGGTGTTCGAGACCGAGCAGCGCGGTGCGCTCCTGCACGAAGCGGCCGACCAGCTCCTGGTCGGAGGCGAGGTCCTCGCGCAGCATCTTGATGGCGACGGGGCCGTCCGGCCCCTCGCCCAGCCACACTGTCCCGGCGCTGCCCCGTCCCAGGATCTGGTTGGCGGTGTACCGGCTGCCGATCTTCCGTGCCAAGACTGCTCCTACAGACGCGTGTTGCCCCGGTCGACAAAACTACGCGCCCGGCGGGGCCGCCTTCACCGCGGAGCCGGAAATCACCCGCTGGGTGTCGACAAGTCCCCAGAACCGGCTCCGCGGGCGGCCCTTCAGTTACCGCCGCCCGTGGAGCCGTCCAGGTTCTTGACCCAGTCGGAGATGGAGCCGGCCCAGGCGCTGAGCTGGTCCCAGTAGCCCTTGCCCTGGCCGACCCAGGTGTGCAGCGGGGTCAGCTCCCAGACCAGCCAGCCGGCGACGACCAGGATGACGATCGTGAACAGGCAGCCCTTGAGGCAGCCGAGGCCGGGGATCTTCATCGGGTTGGCGCCGCGCTGCCGGGGCGCGCGGGGCTCGCGCGCCGGCCGCTGCGGCTCCGGCGGGGCGTACCGCTGCGGCTGCGGGGCGTACTGCTGGGGCTGGGGCTGCGGGGCGTACTGCTGCGGCTGCGGCTGCGGCTGCGGGGTGGAGCGCCGGGGCTGCGGGCGCTGCTGCGGCTGCGGCTGACGCGGCTGCTGGGGCTGGTGCTGGGGGCGGGCGGCCTGCCGCTGGGGGCGACGGCGCAGCGGGTCCTCGTCCGGGTCGAGGTACTGGACCTGGGTCTGCTCGTTGCGGTCGCGGGCGGCGCGGAGCTGGGTCTGCCAGGGGTGCGGCTGGTCGGGGTCCTGCCGGTTCTGCCCGTAGGGGTCGTCCTGCCGGTTCTGCCCGTAGGGGTCCTGCTGGTCGTACTGGCCGGGCCGGCCCTGGGGCACCGGGGGCATGACCGTGGTGGGGTCGCCGCCCGCGCCGGTGCTGGGGAGCACGGTGGTCGGGTCGGCGGCGCCGTGCGGGCCACCGGTGTGCGGGAGGAAGCTGGTGGCCGCGTTGGGGTCGTACGTCCCCCGGGCGGCGTTCGGAGGCAGCACCTGGGTGGCGGAGTTGGTGTCGGGCACGTCAGGTACGGGGGCCGGGGCGGGGTCGGGTGCGAGGAGGGCGCCGACGCCCTCGGCCGCGGCGATCCGGGCCGGGCTCGCGTGCACCCCGACCCCCTCGGCGACCACGCGCAGGGCGTGGGCGAGGTTCTCGGCGCTGGGCCGCTGCCCCGGGTTCTTGCGCAGGCAGCGCTCTATGACCGTCCACAGCGGGTCGGGGATCGTGGAGGGGCGGCGCGGCTCGGCGCTCAGGTGCTGGTGCAGCACCTCCAGGGCGGTGGCGCCGGAGAACGGCGGACGCCCGGTGACCAGCTCGTACAGCAGGATGCCGGCGCCGTAGATGTCGACGGCGGAGGTCTGCGGGCGGCCCTCGGCGGACTCCGGGGCGACGTAGGCGGGGGTGCCGACGAACTCGTGGGTGCGGGTCAGGCCGGGTGAGTCGGCCAGCCGGGCGATGCCGAAGTCGGTCAGCATCGGGTACATCCGGCCGTCGTACTGGCGCAGCAGCACGTTGGCGGGCTTCAGGTCGCGGTGGACGACGCCGTCGGCGTGGCTGGCGGCGAGCGCGTCGGCGACCTGGGCGGTGAGCAGGGAGGCGGCGACGGGCGAGAAGGTGCCGTTCTCGCGCAGGTAGCGGTGCAGGTCGGGGCCCTCGACGAGGTCCATGACGAGCGCCAGCAGATCGCCCTCGACGACCAGGTCGCGGACCCGGACGATGTTGGGATGGGTGAGCCGGAGCAGTACGGACCGCTCGCGCAGGAAGCGCATCACGATGTCCGGGTCGCTCGCCAGTTCCTCCTTGAGGACCTTGATGGCGACCTTCTCGCCGGGCCGGCCCGCCACGGCCGCCTCGGCGCCTTCCGTCTCCCTCCCCGGGGGAGTTCCGACAGGCCGCGCGCCGGGGGGGACCCCCACGCTCGCGCGCCAGACGGTGCCCGTGGCGCCGCGTCCGAGCGGCTCCTCGAGCAGGTACTTGCTGCCGACTGGCCGCACGTCACGCGCTCCCTGCTGCTGGCTGGCTTGTCTCGCCGGTGTTCCGGCGTTCCGACCACTGTAATGGCCCGTCCCGGAGCCGCCCCTCGTGTACTACGCGCGGCCCGCGGTACGCGTTCGCCCGTGTTCGGAGGAAAGACGCTCACCTCGGGTCCACCGGTTGCCGGTTCCCGTACGTGACCGATCTCAAGTGACCGCCGCCGCGTTACCGCTCAGGCACTTTTGGGGGCAGAGCTGACCAATCAAGATCACTTGGTACCGGGACGCGGGCGGGAGGGCCGCGACAGGTGCGAGGATGCCTTCAGTACTGGCCTACGTGCCCATGCGGAGCGGGGGATCTCCGCGGCCGGGCAGAAGGGACCGCTGACGGCGATGCAGATCCGGCTGACCGTCGTAGATCCGCTGGGCGCGTCCCCGATGCGGGGTGGCGCCGCGACGCGCGACGTGCTGGTCACGGCGCCCACGGGTACCGAGCTGGCGGCGGTGGCGCCCGCGCTGGCCTCGGCGGCCACCGGGGAGAGCGGGGCCGGCCGGGACGGCGGCGGCGGTGCGCAAGTCGTGCTGTACGCGGGCCCGGACCGCCTGGACCCGCGCCGCCACACCCTCGGCGAACCCCCGCTGGTCGACGGCGCGGTGCTGTCGCTGGGCGCCCCGGCGGCCCCGGAGCCGCATCCCGAGCTGGACGACACCCCGACCCAGCTCCATGTGGTCGCGGGCCCGGACGCGGGCGGGGTCCATCTGCTGCACGGCGGCCGGATAACGGTGGGCCGCTCCGCCGAAGCCGACGTACCCCTGGACGACCCCGACGTGTCCCGGCTGCACTGCTCGGTCGACGTCACCGCGGGGGGCCGCGTCTCGGTGACCGACCTGGACTCCACCAACGGCACCACGCTGGACGGCGTCCGGGTCACCGGCCGTCCCCTGCGCTTCCCGTCGGGCGGCCTGCTGCGCCTGGGTGAATCGGCCCTCAGGGTGACCCCGTCGGGGGGACCCGGAGCCCGGGTGCGCACGGTGCCGGACGGGGAGGGCTGTGTCCGGGTGCCCCTCGGGGACGACCCGGACGCCCGCCCCTGGGAGACCACGGACACCGCCCCGGCACCGGCCCAGGCAGGCCCAGAAGGCCCGGACGCCCCGGACGGCCCGACCGGGCACGCCTACGGCACGGCCGGCCGGATCGGCGCGGAGCGCATGACGCGAACCGTCGTACCCGGGCAGGGCCGGGCGCCGCGCATCGAGAGCGGCGCCCCGCACCACCTCTCCGGCCCGTACCGGGAGCACGACACCCACCCCGGCCACCGGCCCGACGACGCCCACCCCGACGCACTGGACTCCCCCTCCCGCAAGGGCGTCCCCGTACCGGGCACCGACCTCCCCGCGGCCCGGCGCCGGGGCGGCATAGGCGCCTGGGCGCGCAAGCTGACCGGCACCCGCGCCGGGCAGGCCCCGGACGAGCCGGCCCCGTACCCCGAGACCACCTCCTTCGCCGTGCCCGAGGCGTTCCGGCGCCCGGAGACCTGGCCCGACCCGGCCGCGCTGCTGCTGACGGCACTGGGTCCGGGCCCCCGGCTGTGGGAGCGGGGGCCGGGGCACCACGAGGCGCTGGCCGTGCGGCTCGGCACCGCCGACCGGACCGCGCCGGACGGCTCGGCGCTGCCCGCGGTGCCGGTGACGACCGCGCTGCGGGAGGCGGGGGCCCTCGGCCTGGCCGGTCCGCGCCCCCGGCTCGCCGGGCTGGCCCGCTCGGTGCTGGCCCAGCTCGCCGCGCTGCACTCCCCCGGCCTGCTGGAGATCGTGCTGATCAGCGCGGACCGCTCCCGCTCGGTGGAGGAGCGCACCGCCGAGTGGTCGTGGCTGGGCTGGCTGCCGCACGTGCGGCCGGGCCACGGCCAGGACTGCCGGCTGCTGCTGGCCTACGACCGCGAGCAGGCGGCGGCCCGTACCGGGGAGCTGCTGCGCCGGGTCGAGAGCGGCGCGGACCCTGCCGTCTTCCGGCCCGGTTCCGACGGACATCCGGGGCCGTACACGGTGGTCGTGGTGGACGGCGATCCCGGCGGCTCGGCGCTGCGGGAGGACGTGGCGCGGCTGGCGGTGGGCGGACCGCGCGCCGGGGTGCACGTGGTGTGCCTGGCCGAGACCGCGCCCGCCTCCCCCGCCTCCCCGCTCGGGGAGACCTACGAGGCGGCCTGCGCGGTGACGCCCACCTTCCGGGAGTGCGGCTCGGTGGCGGTGCTCAGCGGGGACGTGGCCACCGCGCTGCGGCTGATGCGGGTGGCGCCGACCGGTCCGGTGGGGCCGGGCACTCTCGCCGCCGTGGACGCCGTGTCGGCGGCCTGGGCGGAGCGGTTCGCGCGGGCGCTGGCCCCGCTGCGCCCGGACGCCCCCGACGACGACCGGCACGCGCGCGTGGCCGTGCCGCTGCCGCTGTCGGCCCGGCTGCTGGACGAACTGGGGCTGGCCCGTGCCACCCCGGCCTCGCTGATGGCCCGCTGGGCCGACGCGGCCGACGACACCGAGTCGATGGGCGGCCGGGCCCGCGCGGTGCTGGGCGCCGGTCCACGCGGCCCGGTGACCGCCGACCTGGTGGCCGACGGCCCGCATCTGCTGGTAGAGGGCCCGCCCGGCAGCGGCCGTACGGAGCTGCTGCGGGCGGTGGTGGCGTCGCTGGCCGCCGCCGAGCGCCCGGACCGGCTCGGCATGGTGCTGATCGACGGCCGGGACGGCGTCGGCACGGCGGCCGGGGTCGGCGAGGGGCTGCGCTCCTGCACCGACATCCCGCATGTGACCACCCATCTGATCGCCAACGACCCCGTGCGCATGCGGGAGTTCGCGCAGTCGCTGAGCGCGGAGCTGAAGCGGCGGGCGGAACTGGTCGGGCTGACCGACTTCGCGCACTGGCACACCGCGCACGAGGTGTCCGGCCGGATGATCGCCCAGCGCGGCACCGGCGGACGCGGCGCGGGCGACGGTGACCTGGAGGCGCTGCCCAGCTCCACGCTGCGGCTGCGGCCCGGTGCCGCCCGGCGGCACACCGAGGCGGCGCCACCGCTGCCCCGCCTGGTGGTGGTCGTCGACGACCTGGACGCGCTGGTCTCCCCGGCCCTGGGTTCCCCGGGCCGGCCCGCCGCCGGGTCGGTGGTCCGGGCGCTGGAGGCGGTGGCCCGCGAGGGCGAGCGGCTCGGCGTGCACCTGGTTACCGCGTCCGGCGCGGGCGGGCGCGCGGCGGAGACGGAACCGGCGCGGCGGGCCACGCTGCGGGTGACGCTGGACGCGCCGCCCGGCGGACGCGGTACGGGCCCGGCCGAGCGGGGCGCGGAGGGCGAACCGGCGCCGGGGCGCGGGGTGCTCTCGTACCCGGACGGCAGGGTCACCGGGGTGCAGGGCGGCCGGGTGACGGGCCGTATCCCGCGCACCGCGACCCAGCGGCCGACCGTGCTGCCGCTGGACTGGCAGCGGATGGGCGACCCCCCGGCCCGGCGCCCGGTGCGCGAGCTGGGCAACGGCCCCACCGACCTGGCCCTGCTGGCGAGCGCGGTGGAGCGGGCGGCCCGCCAGGTGTCGGCCGGTCAGGTGCCCTCACTGCTCTGACCGAAGGGCACTGGAATTCCCCCTCTCCGGCGCGCATACCCCGACGGTCACGAGCCGGTCACGATGAGTGGCCGGAGCGTGCGGGTGCTCTTGCCGCACCGGGACGGCCCGGCGTACACCGGAGCGCACACGCAGAGTTCAGGCGTTCAACGGAGAACGACGAACGGGGAAGTGATGCGCAAGCCGAGCGACACCATCCGAGGGCGCCGGGCCGGCGCCGCCGTCGCCGCGCTGCTGGCGGGGGCCCTGACGCTCACCGCCTGCTCCGGCGGTGACGAGGGGAAGAAGGACGCCGACGAGAGCGGTGGAGCCACCGGCTCTACGGTCACCCTGCCGAAGCTGAACGGCACGCGACTCGAGGTCGCCGCCGTCTGGACGGGTGCCGAGCAGGCCAACTTCAAGAAGGTCCTCGCGGAGTTCGAGAAGCGTACGGGCGCGAAGGTGACGTTCGTGCCCGCGCAGGACCCGATCATCAACTTCCTGGGCTCGAAGATCGCGGGCGGGCAGCCGCCGGACGTGGCGCTGCTGCCGCAGCCGGGCGCCGTCAGGCAGGCGGTCGGGAAGAAGTGGGCCAAACCGCTCGGCCCGGACGCCGTGCGGGAGCTGTCGAAGAACTACTCGGCCGGCTGGCAGGACATCGGCAAGGTCGACGGCAAACCGTACGGCGTCTACTACAAGGCCGCCAACAAGTCGCTGATCTGGTACAACGCGCCCGTCCTGGAGAACGCGGGCGCCAAGGAGCCGAAGACCTGGGCCGAGCTGCTGACGACCGCTCAGGCGGTGTACGACTCCGGTGTCACCCCCTTCTCGGTGGGCGGCGCGGACGGCTGGACGCTGACCGACTGGTTCGAGAACGTCTATCTCTCCCAGGCGGGCCCGGAGAAGTACGACCAGCTCGCCAAGCACGAGATCAAGTGGACCGACCCCTCGGTGAAGCAGGCGCTCACCACGCTCGCCCAGATCTGGGCCAAGAAGGACTATGTGGCGGGCGGCGCGGACGGCGCGCTGCAGACCGAGTTCCCGGCGTCGGTGACCCAGACCTTCACCGGCGGCGACCAGCCCAAGGCCGCGATGGTCTACGAGGGCGACTTCGCGCAGGTCAACATCGGTGAGACCAAGGCGAAGGTGGGCGCGGACGCCAGGGTGTTCCCGTTCCCGTCGGTCGGCTCGACCGCGCCGGTGGTCTCCGGCGGTGACGCGGCGGTGATCCTGAAGGACTCCAGGGGCGCCCAGGCGCTGGCGACCTTCCTGGCGTCCCCGGACGCGGCGACGGTTCAGGCCAAGCTCGGCGGCTATCTCTCGCCGAACAAGAACGTGCCGGACTCGGCCTACCCGAACGACACCCAGCGCACCATCGCCAAGGCCCTCATCAAGTCCGGCGACGACTTCCGGTTCGACATGTCCGACCAGGCGCCGCAGGCGTTCGGCGGCACGCCCGGCAAGGGCGAGTGGAAGGACCTCCAGGACTTCCTGAAGAACCCGAAGGACGTCGCGGGCACCCAGGCGAGGCTGGAGAAGGACGCGGCGGCCGCGTACGGGAACGGGGGCTGATCCGGTCATGGCATCGGCAGCGGCGGCCGGAGACCCCGTGGGCCCGGCCGCGCCGAAGAGCCGCAGGAGCGTGACCGGGACGCGCAAGGTGGTGGCGGCGCTCTTCCTGCTGCCCGCCCTGGTGCTGCTCGGCGCGCTCGTGCTCTACCCGATCGGGTACTCGGTCGTCCGCAGTCTCTACGACTCCTCGGGCGACCGGTTCGCCGGATTCGACAACTACCAGGCGCTGTTCACCGACGACGGCATCCGCACCGCACTCAAGAACAACGTCATCTGGGTGGTGTCCGCGCCCACCGTCTCCACCGCGCTCGGCCTGGTCTTCGCCGTACTGACCGAACGGGTGCGCTGGGGAACGGCGTTCAAGCTGGTCGTCTTCATGCCGATGGCGATCTCGATGCTGGCGGCCGGGATCATCTTCCGGCTGGTGTACGACCAGGACCCGGACAAGGGGGTCGCCAACGCGGTGTGGGTCGGGGTGCACGACTCCTTCGCCCAGGCGTCGGCGTTCCCGAAGGCGCACCCCGGCCGCGAGTCGCCGTTGGCGGGACAGGGCGGCGCCTTCCTCACCAAGGACCCGGTGAGGGCGGGCACCCCGGTCGCGCTGCCGATGGTCGGCGTGGCCCCGGACCAGTTCCCGGACGGCGCCGAGCGGGCGGTGGCGGCCCGGCCGGAGCCGGGGAAGGTCACCGGTACGGTCTGGCAGGACTTCACCCGGGGCAAGGGCGTCGGGAAGCTCGGGGCGCCGGACCCGACCGAGCGCGGGTACGCCGGGATGCGTGTCGAGGCCGTGAAGGACGGCGAGGTGGTGGCCTCGGCGAAGGCGTCCGGTGACGGCACCTTCACGCTGCCCGCCTCGGCGGACGGGGCCCGACTGCGGCTCCCGGCGGCCAACTTCAGGGAGGCGTACAACGGCGTCGACTGGCTCGGGCCGGCCCTGGTCACCCCGGCGATCATCGGCTCCTACGTCTGGATGTGGGCGGGCTTCGCCATGGTGCTGATCGCGGCGGGGCTCGCCGGGGTGCCGAGGGAGCTGCTGGAGCAGGCGCGGGTGGACGGCGCCGGTGAGTGGCAGGTGTTCCGCAAGGTGACCGTGCCGCTGCTGGCGCCGGTGCTCGCGGTCGTCGCCGTCACGCTGATGATCAACGTGCTGAAGGTGTTCGACCTCGTCTACATCATCGCGCCGGGCTCGTCCCAGGACGACGCGAACGTGCTGGCGCTGGAGCTGTACCGCAAGGGCTTCTCCGAGGGGCGGCCCGGGGTGGCCAGCGCCATCGCGGTGTTCCTGCTGCTGCTGGTGATCCCGGTGATGCTGTTCAACATCCGCAGGCTGCGGCGGGAGGGCGGGCGATGAGCACGCACACCGAGAGCGCGGGACGGGTGCGCGGGCTGCCCGCCCGCGCCGGCGCGCGGGGCCTGCGCTCGCTGGGCGCCCGGCTGGTCGAGGGACTGGGCGGCGGGCTGATCCAGTTCGCCCTGGTCGTGGTGGCCCTGTTCTGGCTGGTGCCGACGGTCGGGCTGCTGATCTCCTCGCTGCGCTCGCCGGAGGACATGAACGCGAGCGGCTGGTGGACGGTGTTCACCGAGCCGTCGAAGCTCACCTTCGAGAGCTACGGCAAGCTGCTGGAGAACGGCGACATCACCCACTCGCTGGTCAACACCGTGCTGATCACGGTCCCGGCGACGCTCGGCGTGGTGGTGATCGGCTCGCTGGCCGCCTACGCGTTCGCGTGGATGGAGTTCCCCGGCCGCGACTGGTGGTTCCTCGGCGTGGTCGCGCTGCTGGTGGTGCCGGTGCAGGTGGCGCTGATCCCGATCGCGGAACTCTTCGGCGAGATCGGGCTGTTCGGCTCGATCCTCGGCGTGGTGCTGTTCCACATCGGGTTCGGGCTGCCGTTCGCGGTGTTCCTGCTGCGGAACTTCTTCGCGCAGATCCCGCGCGAGCTGCTGGAGGCGGCGCGGCTGGACGGCGCGGGTGAACTCCGTTTGTTCGCCCGGGTGGTGCTGCCGCTCGGCGCGCCCGCCATCGCGAGCCTCGGCATCTTCCAGTTCCTGTGGGTGTGGAACGACATGCTGGTGGCACTGGTGTTCACCAAGTCCGGCTCCCAGCCGGTCACGGTGGCGCTCCAGACGCAGGTACGCCAGTTCGGCAACAACATCGACGTGCTCGCGCCCGGCGCGTTCCTGTCGATGGTGATCCCGCTGGCCGTGTTCTTCGCCTTCCAGCGGCAGTTCGTGTCCGGGGTGATGGCGGGAGCCGTCAAGTAGTCCTCACCGCGAAGGTGTTGCCCGGGGGAGTCATCGCCTCTCCCCCGGGCTTCCCCCGTATGCCGTAGGAGCCGTGACCAACTCGTCCGGACGGCCGTTGCAGGGCAGAAGGCCCGTGCCGACCGACCCATGGATGTGCCTTGCCCAGGTTCAGCGTCATCGTCCCCGCGTACGAGGTGCAGGCGTACCTAGCCGAGTGCCTGGACTCGGTGCTCTCGCAGTCGTATCCGGACCTCGAACTGATCGCGGTGGACGACCGCTCGCCGGACGGCTGCGGCGCGATCATCGACGAGTACGCGGCCCGCGACGCCCGCGTGCGGGCCGTGCACCTTCCGGAGAACCGGGGCCTCGGCCCGGCCCGCAACGCCGGCATCGAAGAGGCGCGCGGCGACTACCTGCTCTTCCTCGACGGCGACGACACCCTCACCCCGCACACCCTGCGCGCCGTCGCGGACCGCGTCGCGCGCACCGGTGAGCCGGACGTCCTGGTCTTCGACTACGCCCGCACCCACTGGGACGGCACCATCCTGCGCAACCGGCTCGCGGACCGGCTCACCGAGGACGGCCCGGCCCCCTTCACCCTGGCCGCCCGGCCGGGGCTGCTGCGGGTGCTGATGGTGGCGTGGAACAAGGCGTACCGCAGGGAGTTCGTCACCCGCGAGGGCTTCGCCTTCCCGCCGGGCTTCTACGAGGACACCCCCTGGACCTTCCCGGTGCTGATGGCGGCCGGCTCGATCGCCACGCTGGACCGGGTCTGCGTGCACTACCGCCAGCGCCACCGGGGCAGCATCCTGCGCACCACCAGCCCCCGCCACTTCGACGTGTTCGACCAGTACGACCGGGTGTTCGCGTACCTCGGCGCAAGACCGGAGCTCGAACGCTGGCGGCCGGAGCTGTACGCCCGGATGCTCGACCACCTCACCACCGTCGCCACCCGCCGGGACCGGCTGCCGCGCGGCAGTCACGCCGCCTTCCTGCGCCGGGCCCGCGCCCACTGCCGCCGCCACCGCACCCCCAGCACCCCGGTACCCCCGGGCCTGCGCCGCGCCCTGGTCCGGCACGGCCTGCACCGCACCCTGCGCACCCTGCGCCTCGCGGCCGCGCTGCGCCGTCACGTACACGCGGTGGCCGGACGGTGGACGGGGGCCCTGCGGGCGGCCGCCCTGCGCCTGCACTACCGGGTGCAGCGCCGGCTGCCGCTGCGGGCCGACCACGCCCTGTTCGCCGCCGGGCCCACCCGGGAGCACGGCCGCGACCCGCGCGCCCTGGAGGCCGCCTTCCACACGCACGCCCCGCAGGTGCGCACCGCGTGGATCGACGGCCCCGCGGCGCCCGCCGGCGCGGCCCGGCTGCGCCCCGGCACGGCCGCCTGCTGGACGGCCCTGGCCCGCGCGAAGTACCTGGTGCACGACGACGGCTTCGGGCCCGGCCTGCGCAAGCGGCCCGGCCAGGTCTTCGTACAGACCCGGCATGCCACCCCGCTCGGGCACACCGGCCTCGACCTGCTGGAGCGCCCGGCGGCCGCGCACGGGACGGACTTCGCCGGGCTGCTGCGCGAGGCCGACCAGTGGGACCACCTGCTCTCCGGCAGCAGGCACGCCACGCTGACCTGGGAGCGGGCCTACCCCGGGCGCTACTCCGTGCTGGAGTACGGCGCCCCGCGGAACGACGGCTTCCAGCGCGCCAGCGCGGCGGAGGTGGCGCGGGCCCGGGAGACGCTGGGCGTCCCGGAGGGCGCCGTCGCCGTCCTCTACGCGCCGGCCCACCGGGACCACCGCCGTACCCAGACCCCGCCCCTGGACCCGGTACGGCTGCTGCGCCGCCTGGGCCCGCGGTTCGTCCTGCTGTGGCACGGGCCGCAGGGTGACCAGCCCCGCACCGAGGGCCGCCTCGTACACACCTGGGGAAACCCGGACATTCTCTCCTTGTTCCTGGCCTCTGACGTACTCCTCACCGACTTTTCACCGCTGTTGTTCGACTACGCCGGCCTGGACCGGCCGGTCGTGCTGCACACCGGCGACTGGGAGACCTTCACCGCCGTCCGGGGAAGCTATGTCGACCTGCGGGCCTGCCCGCCCGGAGCCCTTGCGGGCAGCGAGGACGAGGTGATCGAGGTGCTCACCTCCGGCCGGTGGCGGAGTGAACAGGCCACCCGGTCGCGGGCCGCGTTCCGTGACCGGTTCTGCCCCTTCGATGACGGAAACGCCGCTGAGCGCGTGGTGAAACATGTGGTGATGGGGGGTCCACCAGGGCTCCCGGCGGTGACCCCGACCGCTCAGCGACGGCTGGCGCGGCCCGCTGCGGAGACCCTGCCCCGGGCGCCGCTCGCGTCCGTGCCACAACCTTCCGGCCCGCCCCCCATCACCGACGGCCGCTGAATACCGTTGAACCTTCCAGGTGCGGCCATGCCTCGCGACGCGACACGGCGCACCCCGGCCCGACCGGCCCCTTGCTCTCCCGTCGGACGGCCCGGCCACGCCCGGAAGACGACAGAAAGACACGCATGCCGCGCTTCAGCATCATCGTCCCCTCCCACGGGGTCTCGGGCAGACTGCCCGAGACCATGGACTCGGTGCTCTCCCAGTCCTTCGGCGATCTGGAACTGATCCCTGTCCTCGACTCCCCGGACACCCCGGACACCCCGGACTCCCCGGACTCCCCGGCCGCGACGGTGACCGACGCACGCGCCGAGCGCGACCGGCGCGTGCGCCCCGTGCACTCACCGGCGGCCGCGGGACTGAGCGGAGCGCGCAACGCGGGGCTGCTGGCCGCGACGGGCGATTACGTGCTGTTCCTCGACGGCGACGACCTGCTGCTGCCCGGCGCGCTCGCCGCGCTGGACCAGCGGCTGGCCGAGACGCCGGGCGTCGACGTGCTGCACGCCGAGTACGAGCGGGTGCCGTGGTGGGAGGGCAAGCCGGCCGTGGCGGTGAAGCCCCTGCCGGCGAAGGCCCCGCAAGGCGCCTTCACCCCGGGTGAGGCTCCCGAACTGACCGGGGTGCAGCTGCCCGCCTGGAGCGCGGTCTACCGGCGCGGCTTCCTCATCGAGAACGAGCTGAGCTTCCCCGAGGGTCACTTCACCGACCTCGGCTGGGCCGGGCTGATCACGGCGGCGGCCGGGCGGCTGGCCGTGCTGCGGCGGCCCATCGTGCGACACCGGGCCCGGCGTCAGGGCAGCAGGCTGAACATGCCGGGACCGCACCAGCACGAGCTGCTGGACCAGGTCGACCTGGCACTGAGCCGGGCCACGGAGTGCCGGCTGCCGGCCGAGCGGGTCCGGGTCCTGTTCGACCAGCTCTTCGCACCGGTGCTGAAGACCCTGTCCCGGCCCGAGCGGCTGGCCGGCGGGCACCGTGCCTTCTTCCGCCGCGCCTCGGAGCTGTACCGCAAGCACCGCCCGGCGGGCTTCCGCACGCCCGGCGGCAGTCTCGGGCTGCAGCACCGGCTGCTGGCCTCGGGCGCGTACACCGCGTTCCGCGCGCTGCGCGCCGCAAGCCGGGTGACGACCGGCGCCAAGGCCAGGGTGCCGCGCCCGCGCATGCTGCGCACCCGGCTGCGCTACGCCCGCGCGCTGCGCCGCCCCGTCGACCCGGACCTCGCCGTGTTCTGCGCCTACTGGGGTCGTGGCTACACGTGCAACCCGGCCGCGATCCACGCCAAGGCCCGGGAGCTGGCGCCGCACATCGAATCGGTCTTCCTGGTGACGGCCGACCAGGCGCACACGGTGCCGGCGGACGTGGACCACGTGGTGATCGGTTCGAGCCGGTACTGGGAGGTGCTGGCGAGCGCCAAGTACCTGATCAACAACGCCAACTTCGCCGAGGGTGTCGTCAAACGGCCGGGCAGTGTGCACCTCCAGACCCAGCACGGCACCCCGCTGAAGAAGATGGGCGTGGACCAGTCGACGTACCCGGTGGTGGCCGCGCGGTCGGGCAGCTTCACCAAGCTGCTGAGCCGGGTGGACCGCTGGGACTTCAACCTCTCCTCCAACCGGCACTCCACCCAGATGTGGGAGCGTGCCTTCCCCGGCTCCTACGAGGCGCTGGAGTACGGCTATCCGCGCAACGACGTGTACTGCACGGCGACCGCCGCGGACGTGGCCCGTGTCCGGCGCGAGCTGGGCGTCCCGGAGGGTGCCACGGCGGTGCTGTACGCGCCCACCTACCGCGACCACGCGACCGGCTTCGAGTCCGGCCTGGACCTGGCGGAGTTCGTCGAGGCGGCGGGTGACGACGTGGTGGTGCTGCTGCGCGCCCACTACTTCTACGACGAGGGTCTCGTCCGGAGTTCGGACCGGATCATCGACGTCACCGCGCACCGCTCGGCGGAGGACGTGTGCCTGGCGGCGGACGTGCTGGTCACGGACTACTCGTCGATCATGTTCGACTACGCCAACCTGGACCGGCCGATCGTGGTGTTCGCGGACGACTGGGAGGTCTACCGGGAGACCCGGGGCGTCTACTTCGACCTGATGGCCGAGGCGCCGGGCCCGGTGGCCCGCACCGCCGAGGAGCTGGCGCGGATCTTCCGCGACGGCGTGTACCGGGACGAGGAGTCCACCGTCCGCCGGGCCGCGTTCCGGGAGCGGTTCTGCGAGTTCGACGACGGGCACGCCGCCGAGCGTGTCGTACGGCGGGTGCTGCTCGGTGAGCCGCCCGAGGCGCTGCCGCCGGTGGTGCCGCTCGCCGAGCGTGTGCCCGCCCCCGCCGCCGCGACCCTCGTGAGGAGCTGATCCGCCGTGCCCCGCTTCAGTGTCATCGTCCCCTGCTTCAAGGTGCAGGGCTTCCTGCGCGAGTGCCTGGACTCGGTGCTCGACCAGTCCTTCGGCGATCTGGAGGTGATCGCCGTGGACGACCGCTCGCCGGACGGCTGCGGCGCGATCCTCGACGAGTACGCCGCGCGTGATCCCCGCGTGAAGGTGCTGCACCTGCCGGAGAACGTCGGGCTCGGCCGGGCACGCAACGCCGGTATGCCGCACGCCACCGGCGACTACCTGCTCTTCCTCGACAGCGACGACACCCTGACGCCCGGCGCGCTGGCCGCCGTCGCCGGCCGGCTGGCGGAGACCGGGGACCCGGACGTGCTGGTCTTCGACTACGCGCGCACCTACTGGTGGGGCGGCACCCGCCGCAATGTGCTGGCGCACGTCCTGGCGGCCGGGGACGGCACCTTCGACGCCGCCGAACGGCCGGAGATCCTCGACCTGCTGATGGTGGTGTGGAACAAGGTCTACCGCCGCGACTTCGTGACGGCGAACGGCTTCACGTTCCCGCCCGGCTACTACGAGGACACCCCGTGGACGTTCCCGGTGATGCTGAGCGCCGGGCGGATCGCCACCCTGGACCAGATCTGCCTGCACTACCGCCAGCGCAGGCAGGGCAACATCCTCTCCACCACCAGCCGCAAGCACTTCGACGTGCACGACCAGTACGAGCGGGTCTTCGCGTTCGTCGAGGGGCGCCCGGAGCTGTGGCGGTGGCGGCCGTATCTGCACCGCAAGATGGGCGAGCACTGCCTGGACATCCTGGCCAAGCCGGACCGGCTGCCGCCGGGTGACAGGGCCGAGTTCTTCCGCCGCACGGCCGAGCTGTTCCGCGCGCACAAGCCGGAGGGCGCCGACGCGGAGGGCGAGACCGCCGTGCTGGAGGGCGCGTACGGCGCGTATCTGCTGCGGCGCCGGGCGGGCCAGGCGCGCCGGGTCACCGGCCGGGGCGCCACGCGGGTGCGCAGGGCGGTCGGGGTCCGGGCCCGCCGGGGCTGGTCGTCGGTGCAGTCGCGCCGGCCGCTGGACCCCGGCCTCGTGGTGTACTCGGCGTCCTCGCACCGGGGGATGCTCGGCGACCCGGCGGCGATCTACCGGGCGGCGCGCCGGATCGCGCCCGGCCTGCACGGCGTGTGGGTGGTCCGGGACCAGGAGACGGCGGCGACGCTGCCGCCCGGCACCGACCACGTGCTGGTGGGCTCGCGGCGCTATCTGGAGGTGACGGCGCGGGCCTCGTACTTCGTCAACGACGTCAACTGGCCCTCCGAGCTGGTCAAGCGGCCCGGTGCCACGCACATCCAGACCCACCAGGGCACCCCGCTGAAGCACCTGGGCTCCGATCTGCTGGACCGGCCCGGCGCCCGGCTCGGTTTCGATGTGCCCCGGATGCTGCGCCGGGCGGACCGCTGGGACTACAGCCTGGTCGCGTGCCGGTACGCGGAGCTGGTGCTGGAGCGGGCCTTCCCCTGCCACTTCACCTCGGTGCGCACCGGCAGCCCGCGCAACGACGTGCTGGTGGACGCGGGCGCCACGCGTGGCCGGGAGTTCCGGCTCCGGCACGGCGTCCCGGAGGACCATACGGTGGTGCTGTACGCGCCGACCAGCAGGGACCATGTGCGGGGCGGCCATGTGGACCGGCTCGACCTGGCCCGGTTCGCGGCCGCGCTGGGTGAGAAGCACACGCTGGTGGTGCGGCTGCATCCGTCGCTGGCCAAAGGTCCGGCGCGCGGCGCGGGGCTCTCGGAGCTGGCCCGGCGCCGAGTGGTGGTCGACGCGACGGACGAGCCGGACGCGGCGGAGGTGATGCTCGCCTCGGACGCCCTGGTCACGGACTACTCGTCGATCATGTTCGACTACGCCTGCCTGGACCGGCCCATCGTGGTCCTCGCCGACGACTGGGACACCTTCCGGGCGAGCCGGGGCGCCTATCTGGACATCACCGAGCAGCCGCCGGGCCACGTGGCGCGCTCGGAGAGCGAGCTGGCGTCGCTGTTCGCGGCCGGGACCTGGCGGGACGGGGAGTCGGCGGCGCTGCGGGCCGGCTTCCGGGCGCGGTTCTGCGAGTTCGAGGACGGCCGGGCCGCCGAGCGGGTGGTGCGCACCCTGCTGCTCGGCGAGGAGATGCCCGCCACCGCGACGGCGCGCATCCCGAGCCCGGCCGCGGGGAGCGACCGGCTCACCCGGGCGAGGTGAGCCGGTGCGGGCGCGCGCCCGCACCGCTGGTCACTCGACGACGAGGGTGACCTCGATGTTGCCCCGGGTGGCGTTGGAGTACGGGCAGACCTGGTGGGCGGTCTCGACCAGCTTGCGGCCGGTCTGCTCGTCCACCGTGTCGGGCAGCTCGACGCGCAGCGTCACCTTGAGACCGAAGCCCTCGCCCTGCTTGCCGATGCCGACCTCGGCGGTGACGGCGGCCTCGGAGACGTCGACCTTGGCCTGGCGGCCGACGAGGCCGAGGGCGCTGCCGAAACAGGCGGCGTAGCCGGCGGCGAAGAGCTGCTCGGGGTTGCTGCCCTGGCCGTCGCCGCCCAGCTCGGCCGGCATGGCGAGGGCGATGTCGATGCGGCCGTCGGAGGAGACGGCGCGGCCCTCGCGGCCGTGGGTGGCGGTGGCGACGGCGGTGTAGAGCGCGTCCATGGGGAGACCTGTCCTCTCGGGAATTCGGTGGCGGCGGACCGGGAGGACCGCCGCCCTCGACAAAAGTAGAGCACACAATTAAATTGTGCACAACCAAAACACGCCGGTCCGGCTATCCTGGAGCGCATGAGCGCCTCGCCCACCTCGCCGGCCGACACCGCCGCCGGTACCGCCGACCCGGACTGGCTCCGCCTGGACCGGCAGATCTGCTTCTCCCTGAACGCCGCCTCCCGCGCCTTCAACGGCGTCTACCGGGTGCTGCTCAAGGATCTCGGGCTCACCTACCCGCAGTACCTGGTGATGCTGGCGCTCTGGGAGCACGGCGGCCTTCCGGTGAAGCGGCTCGGCGAGCTTCTGCGGCTCGACTCCGGCACGCTGTCGCCGCTGCTCAAGCGGCTGGAGAGCGCCGGTCTGGTGCGCCGGGAGCGCAGCGCGAGCGACGAGCGTTCGGTCCGGGTGACCCTCACCGCCGAGGGCGTGGGCCTGCGCGGACGGGCGCGGGAGGTGCCCCGGCGCATCGCGGCCGCGACCGGGACGGACCCGGCCGAGATCAGCGAGCTGCGCGAGCGCCTCGACCGGCTCACCGGTGCGCTGGACGCGGCGGTCCGGGAACTGGAACAAGGTCCGGCAGCGCGCTGAGGGCGACCCGGCGCACGTAGAGCCGTACGCCCGCGGTCCCGTCGGAGACCTCCTCGGCGGGCAGGAAGTCCCTCGCCAGTACGGCTGTCTTGGCCCGCTCGGCGGGGTCGGCCGGGCTCCAGTGGCCGGCCAGCAGCTCCCGGTCGGCCACCACCCACACCCGCTCCAGACCGGCCAGCCGCCGCCGTACCCCGGCCGCGTCGGCCTCCCGCCCGTACAGCGTCCCGGACTCGGGACCCGGCTCGGTCAGGGCGATGTCCCGGACGCCCGCGAAGGCGCGCGGGTAGGTGAGGGCGGCGTTGCGGGCCTGGGCCGGCAGGAACAGCACCGGTTCGCCGGGCCGCACCTCGCGCGCCACGACCCGGGCCACGGCGGCCAGGTCGTCCGGGCGGCCGGCCGGGTCACGGTCGGCTTTCATCAGCGGGAGCTGGAGGCAGAGCGCCAGGGCGGTGAGCGCGGCCCCGGTCAGGGCGAGCACCGGCGGCCGGGGCAGCGGCAGCCGCCGGGCGGCGCCCCGGGCCAGCCGGTCGGCGCCGGCGGCGACCAGCAGAGGCGCGCCGGGGAGGGCGTAGAGGACGTAGCGGTCGACGTAGAGCGGGGAGAGCTGCGAGACCAGCATCAGGGCGGCGGGCGGCACCGCGGCGAGCGGCAGGCCCACCCGCGCGCAGGTCAGCCGTCCGGGCGGGGCGGCGAGTCCGGCCAGGCCGAGGACGGCGAGCACCAGGCAGGCCCAGAACACCCCCCCGCCCGGTCCGAGGAACCCGCGCAGCAGTCCCTCGGCGGTGGCCCAGGTCGGCGGGCGCACCCAGGCCAGCTGGGCGGACTGGGCGTGCGAGACCAGGATCATCGGCGCCAGGGTGAGCGTCACGACCCCGGCCGCGCACCCCCAGCCCCGCCAGACCCGGGGGCCGGTCCGGGCGAGCGCGAGGGTGGCCGCGTGGGCGAGGAGCAGCAGCACGGCGAACTCGTGCAGCCAGCAGGTGACCGCGAGGACGGCGGCGTAGGCCCGCCAGGCCCCGGTGCGCACGCCCGCCGTGAAGAGCAGGGTGGCGCAGGTGGCGCCGGCGGCGACGAGCGCGTACGAGCGGCCCTCCTGGGCGTAGTGGCCGGCCAGCGGCGAGACGGCGTACAGCAGGCCGGCCCACAGGCCGACGCGCGGGCCGGCGAGGCGGACGCCCAGTTCCCCGACGAGCGCCGCGGTGACGGCCGCCGCGCAGACCGAGGGCAGCCGGAGCACCACCTCGTCCGGGTGAACCGCGAGGACGGCGTGCATCAGCAGGTAGTAGAGGCCGTGCACCGCGTCGACGCCGTGCAGAAGCTGCCAGAGCTGCGGCACCGAGCGGCGGGCGACCTGGAAGGTGACGGCCTCGTCGCGCCACATCCCGCCCCGGTCCACCCCCCACAGCCCGAGCGCGAGCATCACCAGCGCGGGCAGGCACACCGGCGCGCCCCACCGGACGTGCCAGGGCACCCGGCCGGTCCGCTCCGCGCCCGTGCCGCCCGGCACGAGAGCCGTTGTCCCAGCCGCTCCGGGCGGCTGCGCTTCCACCAGAGGCCCGATGTCCACCACGGCCCGATCTTTTGCGATGTGACGGTTTTTTCCGATCATTGACGGTGTATCAGCAGGGATACACCATCCGCGCGGATTAGGCTCCCACGCGATGAACCGTCTCCGTGTCACCTCCGGTCCGGTCCTCGCCCTCGTCGCCGGCTGGCTGGCCACCCGCGCGCTGATGCTGGGGCTGCTCGTCCTCGGCTCGGCACACGCGCTGGGCGGCGGCTCGGTGTCGCGCGAGGTGTGGCGGCTGTACTTCCACTGGTACGGCGTCCTGTCGCACGGGACGTTCCCCACGCACGACACGCTGTGGCAGTACCCGCCCGGCGCTGGGCTGGTGCTGCTGGCGCCGGGGCTGCTGCCGTGGCTGTCGTACTTCGAGGCGTTCGTGCTGGTGACGCTGGTGGCGGACGCGGCCGTCGCGGTGGCGCTGGCCGTCGCCGGGCGGCGCACCGGGCGCAGTCTGCACGGGGCCGCGCTGTGGGTGGGCGGGCTGCCGCTGCTGCTGCACCTGCCGCTGGCCCGGTACGACGTGCAGGTCACCGCGCTCGGGGTCGCCGCCCTGCTGGCGCTCGGCCGTTCGCCGCGCGCGGCCGGGGTGTTCGGGGCGCTGGGTGCGGTGGTGAAGGTGTGGCCCGCGCTGGTGCTGCTCGGCGTGTCACGCGGACGGGCGACCCGCTCGGCGTGGTCGTGGGCGACGGCGGCCGGCTGCGCCTCCCTCGCGGTGCTGGCGCTGCTGTTCGACCACCCCTTCGGCTTCCTGCGCGAACAGGGCGGCCGGGGTGTGCAGCTGGAGTCGCTCGGCGGCACGGCGCTCAGCGTGGCCCGGCACGCGGGCTGGCCGGGCACGGTCCGCTACCAGTACGGCTCGATGGAGCTGGTCGGCCCACTGGTGCACACGGTCGCCACCGTGTCCCTGGCGCTGACGGCCCTCGCGTTCGCGCTGCTGGTGGTGTGGCGGCTGCGGGCCCGGCACTTCAGCCCGGCGACGCCGTACGACGCGGCGCTCACCGCGGTGCTGCTGTTCACCGTCACCAGCCGGGTCATCAGCCCGCAGTACCTGATCTGGCTGCTGGGGCTGGCCGCCGTCTGCCTGACCTCGCGGCACACCGGCCAGCGCCCGGTGGCGCTGCTGATCCTGGTGTCGACCGTGCTGAGCACCCTGATCTTCCCGGTGAGCTACGGCGCGGTCATCGCCGGGACCTGGCCGGGCTGCCTGCTCGCCCTGGCCCGCAACGGGCTGCTGCTGGCCGCCGCCGTGCTGTCCTTCGTCCGGCTGTGGCGCTCCACCCGGGCCCCGGACGGCCTGGCCGCGACCCGCGTCCGGGCGGACGCCGGCCGGCTCCTGGACCGTACGCTGACCCGTTCCTGACGGCTCAGCGGTGACCATGGACCCCATGCCCGAAGCCCCGCCCCAGGTCTCCGTCGTCGTCATCGGCTACGACGACGCCGCCCATGTCACCGACGCCGTCCGTTCGGCGCTGGACCAAGGTCCCGCCGTGGGAGAGGTGATCGCCGTGGACGACTGCTCCACGGACGGCAGCGCCGCCCTCCTGGACCGGCTCGCCGCGACCGAGCCCCGGCTGCGGGTGATCCGTCACGCCGTCAACAGCGGGGGCTGCGGCACCCCGCGCAACACCGGGACCGACGCGGTGACCCTGCCGTACGTCATGTTCCTGGACAGCGACGACCTGCTGCCGCCCGGCGCGGTGGACGCACTGCTGCGGGCGGCGGCGGAGACGGGCGCCGAGGTGGCGGCCGGGCTGTGCGTGCGCCGGGAGCTGCCCTCGGGCCGCGAACACCCCTGGCAGCCCGGCCTGTTCGCGGGACCCGCGCTGATCGCGCACCCGGCCGGCCGCCCGCACCTCGTCCACGACACCCTGTGCGTCAACAAGCTGTACCGCACCGGCTTCCTCCGGGCGAACGGCATCCGCTTCCCCGAAGGCCGCTTCCTCTACGAGGACTTCGTCTTCACCGCCCGCGTCCTGGCCGCCGCCCCGCGCCTCGCGCTCGTCCCGGACCGCGTCTACGTGTGGCACGTGCGCCGGGCCGCCGAGCAGCTGTCGCTCTCGCTGGACCGGGAGCGCGTCGGCAACTGGCACTCCCGCACCCGGGCGTCCGCCGAGGCGTACGAGATCCTGCTCGGCGCCGGTGAGACGGAGCTGGCGCGGGCGGCGCGGGCGAAGTTCCTCGACCACGAACTGCGCATGTACCTGCGCGAGCTGGGCCTGCGGGACGCGGAGTACCGGCGGGCCTGGTGGGCGCACACCCGGGAGTACCTCGCCGGGTACGACGCCGCGGACTGGGAGCGGGACCCCGCCGCGCCCGGCACCCTGCTGGGCCGGTTCGTGCTGGCGTCGCCCGAGCCGCGCGACCTGCCCCGGCTGCGCGAGCTGGCCGCCCGCCCGGCCCGGCTGCTGCCCCCCTACGCCCGCACCCCCGAGGGCACCCCCGTCTGGTCGGACGCGCATCCCGGCGTGACCTTGACGCCGCTGCTGACCTGCCCCACCGAGGCGCTGCCCTGCGCCATGGACGCCGAACTGCTCCCGCACGCCCGCGGCTCCCGGCTCCGGCTGCGCCTGCACGAGCTGTACGGGCGCCTCGCCGCGGCCGGCCCGCCGGCGGTGACGGCCCGCTGGCACGACCGGACGACCGGCCGACCGGTCCGGCGCATCACCCTGCCCCTGGTCCCCGCGCCGGACGGCACCTGGACCGCCGAGGCGGCCGTCGACCTGAACGCGCTGGGCGCGGGCGTCTGGGACCTGTGTCTCACCGTCCACTTCAAGGACGGCACCCGGCGGGACATCACCGCCCACGCCCGCACGGACAGCCCCCACCTGCGCAGGCGGGCGGTGCTCAGCTCCCGCCACCTCGTCCTGCTGGCCCACCCCTACGCCACCCACTCCGGCGCCCTGTCCCTGCGCGTGGCGACGGGCCCGGCGGGGGCGGCACGGGTGGCGCGGGGACGGCTGCGGAGGCTGCTGCGGTGAGGCCCTACAGCGCCTTCAGCGCGCCCGCCGTGGCCTTCGCCAGGTTCGCCAGGTAGCCCTTGGGGAGCTTTGGGGTGCGGATGATCACCGCGCGCCAGTAGAGGGGGCCGGAGACCAGGTCGAGGGCGACGTCCAGATCGAGGTCCGCGCTCACCTCGCCCCGCTCCCGGGCGGCCGCCACGATCCGGGACGCGACCCCGTCCTGCCCGTCCCGCACCGCCTTCTGCAGGGTCTCGGCCATCTCCGGGTTGCGGGCGGCCTCCGCCTGGAGGTCGGGGATGATCTGCGAGGCGACCGGGTGGCGCAGGGCACGCGACATCACCTCGTACAGCAGCCGGAGGTCGCCCTCCAGGGAGCCGGTGTCCGGGGCCGGCAGGCCGAGGACCGCCATCGCGGAGACCACGTCCAGCACCAGGTGCAGCTTGGAGCGCCAGCGCCGGTACACCGCCGTCTTGCCGACGCCGGCCCGCCGGGCGATGCCCTCGATGGACATCCGCGCGTACCCCACGGCGGCCAGTTCCTCGAAGACGGCCCCGCGGATGGCCTCGGTCACGTCCTCCCGGAGCACGGCGGCCCCGGCCGGGGTCCGCCGCGGGCGCACCGGGGCTTCGTCGGCGTTGGTCGTCATGCACCCCAGCATAGGGCGGGACGACGCAACGGTTGCGTTCCGTCGTCCGTTGGGCCTACTCTCCCGTTACGACGATACGGTCCCGTCCCGACGTGAGTAAACGTACGGGCAAGTGCGCGGAAACGGCGGGCAACGGCCGCCGGACCGCGCCTCCTCCACCACCCGACCGAAAGCAGCGGATGTGAGCCAGGTCCTCGACGCACCGCCCCCGATGAAGGCCCCGGCCGACGGCGACCTCGCGGCGCTGGCCGCCCGGCACGGCCTGACCGTCAGCGGCGCCCGCCCGTCCGTAGCCGCGTACGTCCGGCAGCTCTGGGACCGGCGGCACTTCATCACCGCCTTCGCCACCGCCAAGCTGACCGCGCAGTACAGCCAGGCGAAGCTCGGCCAGCTCTGGCAGGTCATGACCCCGCTGCTGAACGCGGCGGTCTACTACTTCATCTTCGGCGTGCTGCTGGGCACCAAGCGCGGGGTCGCCGACTTCATCCCGTTCCTGGTGACGGGCGTGTTCGTGTGGACGTTCACGCAGAGCTCGATCATGGCGGGCACCCGGGCCATCTCCGGCAACCTCGGCCTGGTGCGGGCGCTGCACTTCCCGCGCGCCGCCCTGCCGATCTCGTTCTGCCTGCAGCAGCTCCAGCAGCTGCTGTTCTCGATGCTGGCGCTGATCGCGATCATCCTCTGCGTGGGCGTGCCGGTCTCGGCGTCCTGGCTGCTGGCGCTGCCCGCGCTGGCGCTGCAGTTCGTGTTCAACGCGGGCGTGTCGATGGTGCTGGCCCGGATGGGCGCCAAGACCCCGGACATCGCCCAGCTCATGCCGTTCCTGCTGCGCACCTGGATGTATGTGTCCGGCGTGATGTGGAGCATCGACCAGCACACCGAGGACCAGCCGCGCGCGCTGTCGCTGCTGCTGGAGTACAACCCGGCCGCGCTCTACATCGACCTCATGCGGTTCGCGCTGATCGACAGCTTCGGCGCCGACAAGCTGCCGCCGCACGTGTGGCTGGCGGCGGCCGGCTGGGCGGTCGCCGCCGGGATCGGCGGCTTCATCTACTTCTGGAAGGCTGAGGAGACCTACGGCCGTGGCTGAGCAGACCATCTCCCCCGCCGGGACCCCGCGCGAGACGAGCGCCGAGCAGGTCCCCACCGTCGTCGCCGACCAGGTCGACATCGTCTACCGCGTGCACGGCACCGGCGCCGGCCGGGGCTCGGCCACCGCCGCCCTCAACCGCATCCTGCGCCGGGAGAAGGCGGAGAAGGCGGCCGGGGTGCGCCGGGTGCACGCGGTGAAGAAGGTGTCCTTCGTCGCCTACCGCGGTGAGGCCATCGGCCTGATCGGTACCAACGGCTCGGGCAAGTCCACCCTGCTCAAGGCGGTGGCCGGCCTGCTCCCGGTGGAGAACGGCCACATCTACACCGACGGCCAGCCCTCCCTGCTGGGCGTCAACGCGGCCCTGATGAGCGACCTGACCGGCGAGCGCAACGTCCACCTCGGCGGTCTCGCCATGGGCATGTCCCGCGAGCAGATCAAGGAGCGCTACCAGGGCATCGTCGACTTCTCCGGCATCAACGAGAAGGGCGACTTCATCACCCTGCCGATGCGCACCTACTCCTCCGGCATGGCGGCCCGGCTGCGGTTCTCCATCGCCGCGGCCAAGGACCACGACGTGCTGCTGATCGACGAGGCGCTGGCCACCGGCGACCGCTCCTTCCAGAAGCGATCCGAGGAACGCATCCGCGAGCTGCGCAAGCACGCGGGCACGGTCTTCCTGGTCAGCCACAACAACAGGTCCATCCGCGACACCTGCGAGCGCGTGCTGTGGCTGGAGCGCGGCGAGCTGCGCATGGACGGCGCCACCGAGGACGTGCTGAAGGAGTACGAGGCGTTCACGGGAGACAAGAAGAAGTAGGCGCGCTTTCCGGTACTGGGTTCCGGAGCCGAGCCTTCCGCCCCACGCGTGAATATCCCTTTCGGTCATGTAATGACAGTATGTTATGAATGGTGACCGCCGGGACGAAGAGCCGAAGGAGCCCCTCCAGATGCCCCAACTCAGCGTCATCGTCTACGGACCCAACACCCAGGGGCATCTGACCGGACTTCTCGACTCGCTGGACGCCCATCCGCTCCCCGGCACCGAGGTGATCGTCGCGGCGGTCGGCGCCTGGGCGCGGGAGACGGCCGAGGGGCACGCCCCGGAGACGGTCACGGTGCCGCTGCCCGAGGGCACCGGGGACGCGG
>NZ_JBHXLV010000070.1:0-28332 GCF_042721685.1 Streptomyces sp. NPDC058459
GGGGTCGGCCGGGGCACTGCGTACGAGCGGGTCGGTCAGCGGCTGCCCAGCAGCAGGTGGAGTTCCCGCTCCTGGTCGCCGGAGGCCGCCGCGGTCTCCTGGACGGTGAACATCTCGTCCAGCGCCGCCCGGAACCGGTCGACCGCCCAGTACCCGCCCTGCACATCCGCCTGGACGGAGGAGCTGAGCCTGGCGGGTGGGCAGTTCCCGGTGTGGGCGTCCGCGATGTCGTACGTACCGAGCCACACCATCGGGCGCGACTCGTCCTGCTGCCGCGGGGCGTCGCCCGCGTCACGGTCCGACGCGAAGCAGGCGCTCAGCGTGTCGAAGACCACCCGCGCGTCGTCCGGTGAACACCCGCTGATCTCCACCGAGACGCTTTCCGGGCGCGATGCCTCCGTGTTCGTCATGTCCGCTCCTTTCGTGGCCGTGCGCATGCCTCGGGTACCCCGGCCCGCGCCGGCCATCCCCCCGGAACGGACCGGTCCCCCGGGGTCAGCTCCGGGCGAACCTGTACGTCTTGCTGTCCGTGATCGCGCAGAACCCCGGCGAGATGACGATCACCCGCAGGACGCCGCTGCGCCGGTCGTAGTCGATGCCCTCGGTCTCGAAGCTGCCCGAGCAGGAACTGCGCAGCGGCACCTGGCGCAGGGCCGTGACGTGACCGGAGACGTTCGAGGTGCCGTTCGGCGCCGCCGACAGGTCGATCTGGAGGAGCGGCTTGGTGACGCCGAACAGCGAGCCCTCCGGGTCGTCGGAGGAGCAGAGCAGCGTGGTGGGCCCGGAGAAGTCGCAGCCCTGCACATCGCGCACCGGGCGGTCCAGGGTGACCTCGGAGGCCAGCTTCAGGTCTGCCGACGGCGAGGTGGCCGGGTTGACGCCGGGGGTGGGGAAGACCAGCAGGCGGTTCATGGTGCCCCACTCGCCGGAGAGCATCCACTGTCCGTCCGGCGAGATCGCGGACCAGGAGTTGTTCATGGCCTCGCCGGGGGCGAGCGTGTGCACGTACTCCGACCAGGCACCGCCGGGCGCCTGCACCCGGTACATCTTGGAGTTGCCCGAGTCCCGCTGGTAGGGCTCGATGTAGTAGCCGTTGTACGAGGCGTCGGGGTCGCCGACGTGGTTCCAGCCCCGGCTGGAGACACCGACCGGGATGGTGCCGACGCCGGTGTAGCGGTTGCGGCTGTTCGCCGGGACCTCGACGGAGGTCAGGCCCTGGCTCTCGGTCAGCGGGTCGGCGCGGTCGGAACCGGTCTCGGTCCAGGTGTCCGCCGCCGAGGCGGGGGCCGCACCGCCCAGGGACACGGCGGCGGCGGTGGCCAGGGTGACCAGTCCGGCGAATAAGGCGTGGTGGCGCTTTCGGGCAGGGGCGGGCATGGGCCGACTCCTCGGTGAGGGGGGATGAGGGTGAGGGGCGTGATGGGGGGTGATGGGGGGTGATGGGGGGTGATGGGAGTGGGGACACTGGGGACACTCGGTCGGCGGACAGTCTGGTCCGCCCGCGTAGGCATGTACAGGCCAATCAGGGAAGTTGACGGTGAACTCTGCCGGCCCGGTGGATGACGTCCGCCACCCGTGTGCACGTGGCCGGCGGTGCCGGAGAGTACGCCGTAGGCCGGAGTGAGAGATGGTGGACGCGGAGCGTTGTTCGGACCGGCGCCTCGGCGAGCCGGGTGTGGGCGCGGTACAACAAGGGGAGTCGGCACGGGGGACGGCGTGCCGTGCGGACGGGCGAAGGCGGTGCGTGGCATGAGTGCAGCCGAGACTCAGGCGGCCGGGAACGGCGAGCCCGAGCGCGGGCCGGTGCGGCCCGGTGGGCTGCTGGACATGCTGGGCGTGGCCTCCGTGGTGCTGGACGCCCGGGGCCGCATCGTGCTGTGGAGCCCGCAGGCCGAGGAGCTGTTCGGGTACTCCGCCGAGGAGGCGCTCGGCCGGTACGCGGCCCGGCTGATGGTGCACGAACGGCATATCGGACTGGTCGGTCAGCTGTTCGAGGACGTGATGCGTACCGGGCAGAGCTGGGCGGGCGGCTTCCCCATCCGCCGCAAGGACGGCACCACCCGACTGGTGGAGTTCCGCAACATGCGTCTGCTGGACGACCGGGGCGACGTGTACGCGCTCGGCCTGGCCGCCGACCAGTCGACGGTACGGCGGCTGGAGCACGACGTGGCGCTGTCCGAGCGGATGGTGCACCAGTCCCCGATGGGGCTCGCCGTCCTGGACACCGCGCTGCGGTTCGTCTCGGTCAACCCGGCACTGGAGCGGCTCAGCGGGGTACCGGCCGAGCGGCACGAGGGGCGCACACCGCGCGAGGTGCTGCCGCTGCTGGACGCCGACAAGGTGGAGGAGGCGCTGCGGGAGGTGCTGACGGCTGGGGACCCGGTGATCGACCGGACCGTGGTGGGCCGTACCCCGGCCGACCCGGACGCCGAGCACACCTGGTCGATGTCCCTGTACCGCCTGGACGACTCGCTCGGCAATGTGCTCGGCGTCGCGCTGTCGCTGACCGACATCACCGAGCAGCACCGGGCGGCGGTGGAGGCGGAGAACGCGCGGCGCCGGCTCGCCCTGATCGCGGACGCCTCCGCCCGGATCGGTACGACGCTGGAGCTGGAGCGCACCGCCTGCGAACTGGCCGAGGTCGCCGTTCCCGCGCTGGCCGACGTGGCCGCCGTCGACCTGCTGGACGCGGTGGTCGAGGGCCGGCGCAGCACACTCGGACCGTCCGAACCGGCCGTGCTCCGGGCCTTCGCCGTACGCCCGGACGACGACGGCGACGCCCTGCAGGCGGCCGACCGGCCCGGCGGGAGCGCCTGGTACGGCCCGGAGCGCCTGGTCACCGAGTGCGTGCGCACGGCCGAGGCGGTGCACGTGTCCCGGGTCAAGGACGCGGACCTTCCGCGCATCGCCCGTTCGCCCGAGGCCGCCGTCCTGCTGAGCCAAGCCGGGCTGCACTCGTACCTGGCCGTGCCCCTGATCGCGCGCGGCGAGGTGCTGGGCGCGCTGGATCTCAAGCGCACCCGCAATCCGGCGCCCTTCGACGAGGACGACGTGCTGCTGGCGCGGGAGCTGGCGGCGCGCGCCGCCGTGCAGATCGACAACGCCCGCTGGTACCAGAACGCCCGCAGTACCGCGCTGACCCTCCAGCGCAGCCTGCTGCCGAGCCATCCGCCGGTGACGGCGGGGCTGGAGGTGGCGTCCCGGTACCAGCCCGCGGGGTCCACCAGCGAGGTCGGCGGTGACTGGTTCGACGTCATTCCGCTGGACGGCGACAAGACGGCGCTGGTCGTCGGCGACGTGATGGGCAGCGGGATCAGCGCGGCCGCCACGATGGGCCTGCTGCGCACCGCGACCACCACCCTGGCCTCGCTCGACCTCGACCCGTCACTGCTGCTGGAGCAGCTGGACAGGGCCACGGCGGCGACGGAGCACTCCATCGCCACCTGTGTGTACGCCGTACACGATCCCCGGCAGCGCCGGTGTCTGATCGCCAACGCCGGGCACCTGCCGCCGGTCCGGATACGGCCGGGCCGGCCGCCTGAGCTGCTGGACCTGCCCACGGGTGTGCCTTTGGGGGTGGGCGGGGTGGAGTTCGCCACCGTGACCGTCGACTTCGAGCCCGGTGACGGGCTTGTGCTGTACACCGACGGTCTGGTGGAGACCCGCAGTCACTCGCTGGACGAGCGCCTGGACCGGCTGCTGCACCTGCTCGCCGACACCCCGGACCGTCCGCTGGAGGAGATCTGCGAGCAGCTCCTGGACACCCTGTACCAGCCCGACAACCAGGACGACGTGGCCGTGCTCATCGCGCGGGCCCGTGACGTGGTGTAGGCCGGGTGGCCGGACGGGACGGTGGGAGGGACGGTGGGAGGGAGGGGGACCGGGTCACCGCACTCCGATCACCACATGTGCGTCCCACTCATGTGAGACGGCCACCTGCGCGGCCAGCCCGGCCCGGGTGAAGACGTCGGTGGCGGCGGTCGCCTGGCGTGCGCTGGTCTCGGAGAGCAGGCAGCCGCCGGGGGCCAGCCACTCGGCCGCTCCGGCGGCCACCCGGCGCAGGACGTCGAGTCCGTCCGGTCCGCCGTCGAGCGCGGTCGCGGGTTCGTGGTCGCGGGCCTCGGCGGGGAGCAGGGGGACCTCAGCGGTGGGCACATAGGGAACGTTGGCGGTCAGGATGCCGACACGGCCGCGCAGCCCGGCGGGGAGCGCCGCGTAGAGGTCGCCGGTGTGGGCGCGGCCCCGGTGGGGGGCGAGGTTACGGCGGGCGCAGCGTACGGCGGCCGGGTCGATGTCGGCGGCGTGCACCTCGGCGCCGTCGAGCGCGACGGCGAGGGCCGCGCCGAGGGCGCCGGAGCCGCAGCACAGGTCCACTACGACGCGTGCGTGCGGGGCGAGGGCCAGGGCCTGGTCGACGAGGAACTCGGTGCGGCGGCGGGGTACGAACACGCCGGGTTGGACGGTGACGCGCAGTCCGTGGAACTCGGCCCAGCCGAGGACGTGTTCGAGCGGGATGCCCGAGGCGCGGCGCCGCGCCATCGCGGTGGCCTCGTCGGCGGTACGGGCGGTGGCGAGGATCAGCCGGGCCTCTTCCTCGGCGAAGACACAGCCGGCGGCGCGCAGTGCGGCCACGAGACGGGAGGAGGAAGCCGGGTCGGTGAGCGGGGAGGGTGATGCGGGCATGGCGGCCATAAGAGCCTGGAGCCTTTCGGGGACCTGGGGCCTCAAGGCGCTCTCGCGGTCACCGTCGCGTCGGTCCGGGCCGTCACACGGCACGGGCGCGAGGAGAGAGCACCCTGGCTGACACAGCGTTGATGGGTCTCACCTCCTCGGTCGCCGGCCGCGCACTCCGCGCGACCGGACAGCCACCATACCGTGCGGGGTCGCAGAGCGCGGCAGGTTCCGGGCGCGATGGGGCTCTCCTGGCGTGGTGGGGCTCCTGGCGTGGCGGGTTCACGGCGTGGCGGGTTCCTGGTGTGGTCGGTGGCCGCGTGTCCGCCGGGGCTCAGACGGCCACGGTCTCCTCTGCCTCCTCCTCGGCGGCACGCTCCTCCTGAGCCTCGCGCCCGGCCTCGGCGACCGAGGTGCCAGGCAGCTCGTCCGGGGTGCGGCGGGCGGGGCCCTCCCACAGCGCGGTGATCCCGGTGACGGCGATGCCGACGACGAGCCGAGCCACAAGGGTCCACACGTGGCGGGCGATGCCGTCGTCGCCGAAGTACAGCAGCGAGCGGACGCCCTCCACGAACCCGGCGCCGTTCCAGAAGGCGTGCAGGAGTCGTTCGGACGGTTCGGAGTAGCTCCGGGGTCCGCGACGGAGCCCCTATGGCGAAGGTGTTCTCATGACCAAGGTGTTCTCATGACGGCGGCGGAGTCGGCCGTCGAGACGATCCAGCGGGAGATGACGGCGTTCGCGCGCCGGGCCCGCGCCTCGGCGGGGCGTATGCACCCGGAGCTGTCGCTGGTGTCGTACACGCTGCTCGGGCATCTGGAGGAGCGCGACGGCTGCCGGGCGACCGATCTGGCCTCGCACTACGCACTGGACAAGTCGACGGTGAGCCGTCAGGTCGGCGCGCTGGAGCGGGCCGGGCTGATCGAGCGGCGGCTCGCCCCGGACGACCACCGCGTACAGGTGCTGCATCTGACCGACGCGGGCCGGGAGATCCTGGCCCAGGTCACCCGGAGCCGCCGGGCCGCCTTCCGGGAACGGCTCGACGACTGGCCGGAGGACGACCTGGTCCGCTTCGCGGCATACCTGGAGCGGTACAACGCGGGGGCGGTCGGCGGCACCGAGTAGACCGCCCGCCGCTACGCGTGGGGCACCCGGACTCCGAAGAACCGCGTGTCCAGCCGGTGCCGGAAGCCGAGGGACTCATAGAGGCGGATGGCGCCGGTGTTGCCCGCGCCGGTGTGCAGGAACGGGCGCTCGCCGCGTTCGCGGATGCCGTGCGCCACGGCGAGGATCAGCCGGGTGGCCAGCCCCTCGCCCCGGAAGGCCGGGTCGGTGCAGACCGCGCTGATCTCGGTCCAGCCCGGTGGGTGCAGCCGCTCTCCCGCCATGGCGATCAGCGCGCCGTCGCGCCGGATGCCGAGGTAGGTGCCCATCTCGATGGTGCGCGGCATGAACGGGCCGGGCCGGGTGCGTTCGACGAGGTCCAGCATCTCGGGCACGTCGGCCGGGCCGAGCGGCACCGCCTCCGGGTCGGGCGCGGCCGTCACGCCGTCGTCCGCCAGCTGCACGCCGGCCACGTCGAAGGTGATCTCCCAGCCCTCCGGCACCCGGCCCCGGTGGCCGAGCAGCGGCACCTCGGCGCCGGGACCCGCCATCGCGGCGATGTCCGCCCAGTCGGCGGCCCCGGGATCGTCGGGCAGCGCCAGCCAGGGCGAGACCTCGACCGGGTACCGGAGCACCCGGCCGTACCGCTCGGCCAAGTGGGCGTGCGGGCCGGTGAGGGAGGCGCGGGCGGCGTTGTCGAGCGGGTGCGGGACCGTCGTCCCGGCGGGGCCCGGTCCGGCGCCGGCCTCCCGTCCGTCGTACCGCGTGGAGACGTACGCCTCGGGCATCCTGATGTCCTCGCTTCCCTCGTCCTTCACCGGCGCGGCGGCGCGTCGGCACTCCCCCCAATCGCGGCGGGGGGACGGCTATTCCCGATGCCGTCCGCGGTGTGGCCGGCCGCGCCCACCAGGTACCGGCCAGGGCGGGGCGGGTGGGGCGGCGGCGTACGGTTGGTCTATGAACGTCACCCGAGGCTTCACGGGCCGTCGGCGCGTCTCCCGTCCCGGGCTGCCTCCGGGGCAGTACGACGCGGGCGACGACTGGCCCGTCCTGTCCGCCGAGGTCACCCCGGCCCTCGCCCCCGCCGACTGGACCTTCCGCGTCGACGGGCTGGTGGACCGGCCGCACACCTGGAACTGGGACGAGGCGCACGCCCTGCCCGGCTCGGCGTACGAGGGTGACATCCACTGTGTGACCGGCTGGTCCAAGTTCGGCATGCGCTTCGGCGGGGTCTCGCTGGACGCGTTCCTCGCCATGGCGCGGCCGCATGCGTCCGCCACCCATGTGCTCGCCCGCTCCCACACCGGGTACACGGCGAACCTGCCGCTCGCCGATCTCACCGGCGGCCGGGCCTGGATCGCCTGGGACCACGACGGCGTGCCGCTGGCCCCGGAGCACGGCGGACCGGCCCGGCTGATCGTGCCGCACCTGTACTTCTGGAAGAGCGTGAAGTGGATCGCGGGCCTGACCCTCCTCGACCACGACGAGCCGGGCTTCTGGGAGACCAACGGCTACCACGAGCGGGGCAACCCGTGGGAGGAACAGCGGTACCGAGGTGACTGAGCGGGCGTACGAGATCCTGGCGGCGCCCGAGACCGCGCCCGCCGCTCCCCCGGTCCGGTTCGCGGTGCCCGGCCGGATCGCGGTGAGCGAGCAGGTGGCGGCGGCGTGGCAGACGGCCACCCTGACCGAGATCCGGCGGGAGACACCGCGTGCCTCGACGTTCCGGCTCGCGGTGCCGGAGTGGGCGGGGCATCTGCCGGGTCAGCATCTGATGCTGCGGCTGACCGCCGGGGACGGGTACGTGGCTCAGCGCCACTATTCCATCGCCTCAGCGCCGGACGACTCCGGGCACATCGAGCTGACCTTGGACCGCGTTCCCGACGGCGAGGTCTCGGGCTGGTTCCACACGGTGGCCCGGCCCGGTGACCGGATCGAGGTGCGCGGTCCGCTGAGCGGCTTCTTCGCCTGGCCGGGAGACCGTCCGGCGCTGCTGCTCGGGGCCGGTTCCGGGATCGTCCCGCTGATGTCGATGGTCCGGCACCACCGCGCCCGGGGTCTGCCGGTGCCGCTGCGGATGCTGGTGTCGGCGCGCTGCCCGGAGGAGCTGATCTACGCCGGTGAGCTGGGCGCGGAGACGACCGCCGTGTTCACCCGCAGCGCCCCGGCCGGTGTGCCGGTGGGCCGTATGTCGGCCGCACATGTGGCGCCACTCCTGGCCGAGCAGCCGCCCGGTGGGTGGGAAGCCTATGTGTGCGGCTCCAACAGCTTCGCCGAACATGCCTCACGTCTCCTCGTCGCGGCCGGTCAGCCGGCGGACCGCATCCGCATCGAACGCTTCGGCTGAGCCGATCAGCCGCTCAGCCGCTCAGCCGACGGCAGTTCGTCGCGCGCCGGGTGCGCGAGGCCGGGTCCCGCGGGCACGGCTACCGCACCGGGATCCGCTGGACGGAGCCGGGGCGGGAGCCGCGTACCGCCGTCGCCCACGTTCCGGCCGGGACGGGCGCCGGTGACGCGGTCACCGTCTGGTTCGACGGCCGGGGCCGCCCGGTGGCACCGCCGCCGCCTACCCGCGCCGTGCCGTGCCGTCACCAGCCGGGCCCGCGGGCTGCCGTCGGCACGCCGCCCGAACTCCGGCAGTGGCCGCAGCTCGACGGTGAACCCGGCCAGCTCCAGTTCCCGGCGGACGTCGCCGAGGCGGAAGGCGCGGTAGTACATGACGAACGGGGGCCGCCACACGGCGTTGCGCACCCGCATCACCGCGTCGAAGCCGAGCAGCATCCAGTACGCGGGGTTCGACGGCCGGGGCGGCGCGAGCACGGGGAAGGCGAACCGTCCGCCCGGCCGCAGCGCCGAGTGGACCTGGGCGAAGAGGCCGGGCAGTTCCCGTGGCAGGAAGTGCCCGGACGCGCCGAAGCTGACGACGAGGTCGAAGGCGGCCGTGAAGGGCAGCGCGCGGGCGTCCGCCCGTACCAGCGCGGCCTGTCGGCCCTGTCCGCGCCGGGCCACGTCGAGCATGCCCGCGCTGAAGTCGACCCCCGTGACACTCCGGCGGCACAGCCGGTCCAGCATCGGCAGCCCGGCTCCGGTGCCGCAGCACAGGTCGAGCCCGTCCGCGAAGGGGCCGAGCGGCTCGAGCGCCTTCGCCACCGCGTCCAGCACCGCGCCGGGTGTCCGGAACGGTGTGTGGTCGAACTTGGGCGCGAGCAGGTCGTAACCCCGCTCGACGGACGACAGCGCCTGCATGGCCAGTTCACGCGTGGTGGGGCCCTCGGGACTGAACATGGCTCCAGCGTAGGGCGTGAGGGCGCGGGGTCAGGGCCGGGCGAGGAAGTCGGCGGCGACCGGCATGAACCACTCCGGGTCGTCGAGCCGGGGGTAGTGCCCCGCCCCGGGCTGGACGACGAGCCGCGCGTCGGGGAAGAGTTCCGCGAAGTCGGCGATGACCTCGGGCGGGCTGTTCAGGCCGGTCTCCCCCGTGAGCAGCAGCACGGGCACGGTGACCTCGGTGAGCGCCGCGCGGGTGGCGGGCGGATCGAAGGCGCCCTCCTCGCCCAAGCGGGTGACGGCTTCCATGTCGGCCGGCCGGCTCGCGGCGTGGTGCTGCTGGCCGTGGTGTTTCAACGGCCGTAGAAGAGGGGGCTGATGGCGTCCCAGTCCGTGCCGGTGCCACCCACGGCGCCCGCGGAGTGGCCGAGCAGGTCGATCCGGTCCAGGCCGAGGTGGACGTGGAGGGCCTCGATGCCGGCGACGAGGCGGTCGCGGCGGTAGGAGGCGGGGTCGTCGGGGATGGCGGACCGGCCGGTGCCGCGCAGGTCGGGGGCGGCCAGCCGCCGGTGCCCGGAGAGGCCGCCGAAGTCGCCCGGACAGCGGGAGTCCGAGGGGCCGCCGGGCACGCGGACGATGGGGTCACCGTTTCCTTCGCCATGGACGCGATAGGCCAGCCGGGTGCCGTCGGGCGCGGAGTAGGTCGGCATGGCCGGGAGTCTGCGCCTGGGCACCCGCTGCGGCGGCAGCCCTTCAGCCCTTCAGCCCTTCAGCCCTTCAGCCCTTCAGCCGGTCCAGCGTGTTCCGGGTGTCCGTCTTCAGCCAGTCCGAAACCGCGTCGATCTTCGGCGGGTCCTTGTCGGAGTCGTACGAGGAGAGGTAGGCGCTGTAGCTCATCGTGTACGTGACCCAGCCGTCGCGGACGGCCAGGGTGGCGTAGCGGGAGCCGCTGGACGTGCCGCTGGTGGTGTCGCGGCTCACGAGGTACGCCTCGTCACCGATGTCCTCGACCGGATCGACGTCATAGCCGGTGTGGCTGTCCGCGTAGTTCTTCCAGGTGGCGGTGAACTCGGGCCCCGGGTCGGTCTTCCTGTGCAGGTCCAGCTGGATGGCGAGGTAGGCGTCGGCGTAGGAGGAGCCGGACTTCTTCAGGCTCGCGCTGCAGTAACTCTCGTTCAGAGCCGTGTCCTTGAGGGAACTGTGGGTCGGCGCGGAGTCGGCGGCGGTGTACTCGTCCTTGAACGAGGTGTAGTCAGCGCGGGAGCAGAGGTCGGAGGGGGCCGCGTAGCCACGCAGGTCCGCCGCTCCCGCCGCGGCGCCGGTCAGGAAGACACCGGCCGCCCAGGCGACGGAGGCCACGACAGCTCCGACGACGGCCCACAGCACCGCCCGTCCGGCGGTGCCGCCCCCGGCGGCCGTGGGCGGCACCGGCGGCAGGCCGTATTGCGGGGGCTGGGCGTAGGGGTTGCCCGGCTGGGGGCCGCTCGGCATCGGGGGCGGCAGGAAGGGGCCTGGCGGCGGCGACTGCGGGCTCGGCGGCGGGGACTGCGGGCTCGGGTAGGGGTACGCGGTCGGCTGGGGCGGGACCGAAGGCGGATGCGCGGGCGGTCCGGGCTGCGGCGGCCGGTCGGCCGGCTGCGCGGGCTGCTGCGGTGGCGTGGACATGTCGTGACGATAGGGCACAGTTGGCGTCCAAGTACCCCGCTCGACCGGGATCGTTACCGCATCCGGACATGGGTTGTGAGGGCGGGGCACCCGCGCCGCCACACCATGTCGTCCCGTCATGCGTCGGGGGACGCGAAGGTGTGCTCAGCCCGCGCACAGCGGCCACTCACAGAGCACCGCCGAGCGGCCCCCAAGTGCGGCATCCGGGTTGCTCCGTTAGGCCGTCCGGCGCGGACAACTCGCCGCACCGGGCCCAGCTTCCTACGTTGATCATATGAGCACCGGATTCTCACGTCGGGCGACCGTTTCCGTCTGTTCCCTGTGCGTGGCGGGAGCGCTGGCCCTCGCGCCCGTGGCCGCCGCGACCGGAGGCGGCGGGGAACCAGCGCCGCCCGCACCACGGGCGGCCGTCCCCCAGCCGTCCCTGCTCTACGGTTCCGGAGTCCAGGTGCGCCGGCGCGCCGGCGCCCCCGATACGCCCCGGCTCTCGGCGCTGTCCTGGCTGGTGGCCGACGCCGACAGCGGTGATGTGCTGGCCGCCGACGGCGCGCACCGCAAGCTGCCGCCCGCGAGCACCCTGAAGACCCTGTTCGCGCTGACCGTGCTGCCGACGCTGCCCGCGACCCGGCAGCACAAGGTGAGTTACCAGGAACTGGCCGACGTGGGCGAGGGCAGCAGCCTCGTCGGTGTGGAGGAGGGCCACACCTACCAGGTCGCCGACCTGTGGCGCGGAGTGTTCCTCAGCTCGGGCAACGACGCCGTGCACGTGCTCGCGGCCCTGGACGGCGGGGTGGACACGACCGTCGCCCGGATGCGGACCAAGGCGCGCGCGCTGGGCGCGATGGACACCCATGTCATCTCCCCCGACGGCTACGACGCCCCCGGCCAGGTCTCCTCGGCCTTCGACCTGGCGGTGTTCGGCCGGGCGGGGCTGCACAACCCCGACTTCGCCCGGTACTGCTCCACCGCGCAGGCCCAGTTCCCCGGCGACGGCTGGCCGTTCGCCATCGAGAACACCAACCGGCTGCTGACCGGTGAGGACGGGGTCGCTCGGTATCCGGGGATCATCGGCATCAAGAACGGTTACACCAGCAACGCGGGCAACACTCTCGTCGCCGCCGCCCGCAGGGGAGGCCGCACGCTGGTCGTCACGGTGATGAACCCTCAGGAGGGCGGCGGGCTCGCCGTGTACGAGGAGGCACGCCAGCTGCTGGACTGGGGCTTCGCCGCCGCCGGACGGGTGGACCCGGTGGGCTCGCTGGACGGACTGCGTACCACTCCGGAGCCCACGCACTCCGCCGTCCCCGTCGCCGCGGCCACCTCCCCGGCACCGGACGACGACACCGACTGGACGCGGACCGCGACCGTCGCCGGGATCGTCGTCCTCGGCGCGGCGGGCGTGACCCTGGCACTGCGGGGCAAGGGCGGCCGGAACACCGGGACCCGGGCCTGACCGCGCGCACCCGGTCGACCAGCTCAGACGCAGGGCGCCAACGGCGCCGGCTCCAGCTCCCGTACGGTACGCACCGCTCCCACCGGCCTGCCGCCGCCCAGCAGAGGCGCGCCCGCGAAGTCGGTGAGGAGGGCCGGGTCGACCCCGGCGTGAGCGAGGGCAGCGGCGGCGACGGGCACACGGGCCCGGTCCGCGCCGTCCGCGATCTTCACGGCGACGGCGCGGCCGTCGGGCAGCGCGGCCACCTGGACGCCCTCGAAGCCGTCCTTGGCGAGCAGACCGGGCACCGCCCGCATCAGCGCGGCCACGTCACGCCGGGCCCCTGAGGCCATCTCGGCGTGCCCGCGCATCGCGTCCGCCACCCGTGCCTCGGGTGTGCCGGGGGCGGCGGTGGTGATGCGGGCGAGGGCGCGGGCGAGTCCGTGCAGGGAGACGGCGAACAGGGGTGCGCCGCAGCCGTCGACGCTGACATGGGCGACCCGCTGCCCCGTGAGGTCCTCGACGGTCTCGGCGATGGCCCGCTGGAGGGGGTGGGCCGGGTCCAGGTAGTCGTCCGGGGACCAGCCGTTGAGCCCCGCGGTCCAGAGCATGGCGGCGTGCTTGCCGGAGCAGTTCTGGGCGAGCCGCGAGGGACCCCGGCCGTCGCGGACCCAGGCGTCGCGGACGACGGGGTCGTACGGCATGTCGGGGGTGTTGCGCAGGTCGGCCTCGGTGAGTCCGGCGAGTTCGAGGATGCGCCGGGTGCCGTCGAGGTGGCGTTCCTCGCCGGAGTGGCTTGCGGCGGCCAGCGAGAGCAGACCGCCGTCGAGAGGCAGCCCGGCCCGCAGCATGGCGACGGCCTGGACGGGCTTGAGCGCGGAGCGCGGGTAGAAGGCGGCCTCGGTGTCGCCGAGCTGGAGCCGCACCCGGCCGTCGGCGTCGAGGACGACGACTGAGCCGTGGTGGACGCCTTCGACGACCCCGCCGCGCACCAGGTGGGCGACGGGGGTGTGGCGGGGTTCGCGGACGACGGGGGCGTCGGGAGGGGAGCTGTCGCGCATCACTGCCTGCGTCACGGGGTCGGGGGTGGCCTGGGCGCGGGTCACGCGCCGGCTCCGGTGGTCCGGGGTCCGCCCGGTACGGGGAGCGCCGGGGATGTGGTGGCGCCCGCGGTGCGGACGATACGGGTGAGGGTCGTGGCGACCCGGTCGAGATGGTGGGTCATGGCCGCGACGGCGTCGGGTTCGGAGCCCGCGGCGAGCGCGTCCACGATGGCGCGGTGTTCGCGGTCGGACTGCTCGCGGCGGCCGCCCAGCTCGGTGAGGAACGCCGACTGGCGGGCCAGGGCGTCGCGGATCTCCTCGATCACCTTGCGGAAGACGGGGTTGCGCGCGGCCTCCGCGACGGCGAGGTGGAAGAGGGTGTCCATGGCGACCCAGGCGGTGGTGTCCGTCTCCTGTTCCATGCGGTCCAGGAGCAGGTTCAGCCGGACCAGATCCTCGGGGGTGTGGCGCCGGGCGGCGTACCCCGCGACCGGGACCTCGATGTGGCGGCGCGCCTCCAGCAGGTCGCTGGCCGCGTAGTCGCCGAACGTGGGGTCGTCCACGGCGTCGGCCACGACGAAGGTGCCCTTGCCGGTACGGGAGACCGTGAGCCCCATGGTGTGCAGAGCCCGCAGCGCCTCGCGCACGACGGGCCGGGAGACCTCCAGGGCGCGGCACAGCTCGGCCTCGGAGGGCAGCTTGGCGCCGATCGCGTACTCGCCGCGCTCGATGGCGCCGCGGAGGTGGCCGAGGACCGCTTCCATGGCGCTTACGCGTCGGGGGGCCGGGCCACCTGTCTGGCTGTCTGACAGGTTCACAGAGCGATGGTGCGGGCCGAGGCCAGAGCCTGTCAAGGCGTGACGAGCCCGGACGCGCCCGGTACGCGGACAGGGTGCGGACGCCCGGCGGTCCGGACGCCCGCACCCGGTGCGGCGGGGGGCTTGCCTCAGTTGCTGAGCGTGCCGGTGGCGAGCAGGCCGATCAGGGCCACACCGACGACGATCCGGTAGATCACAAAGGCGTTGAACGAGTGCTTGGCGACGAACTTCAGCAGCCACGCGATGGAGGCGTAGGCGACGACGAAGGAGACGGCGGTGCCGACCACCAGCGGGGCGGCGCCGACGCCGGCGCCGAGGGCGTCCTTCAGCTCGTAGACCCCGGCGCCGGTGAGGGCGGGGATGCCGAGGAAGAAGGAGAGGCGGGTGGCGGCGACACGGTCGAGGTCGAGGATGAGCGCCGTCGACATGGTGGCGCCGGAGCGGGAGAAGCCCGGGAAGAGCAGCGCGAGGATCTGCGAGCAGCCGACCAGCATCGCGTCCTTGAAGGAGGTGTCGTCCTCGCCGCGCTTGTGCCGCCCCATCTGGTCCGCTGCCCACATGACGCCGGAGCCCGCGATCAGGGAGCCCGCGACCACCCAGAGGGAGGCGAGCGGGCCGTCGATCAGCGGCTTGGCGGCCAGTCCGACGACGACGATCGGGACGGTGGCAGCGATCACCCACCAGGCGAACTTGTAGTCGTGCCGGTAGCGCTGCTCGGGGTTGAACAGCCCCTGGAACCACGCGGTGACGATCCGCCTGATGTCCTTGAAGAAGTACACGAGCACGGCCGCGATGGCGCCGACCTGGATGACCGCGGAGAACCCGACCACGGACTTGTCGTCCACGGGGATGTCCATGAGCCCCTCGGCGATCTTCAGGTGGCCGGTGGAGGACACCGGGAGGAACTCGGTCACCCCCTCCACTACTCCGAGGACGACGGCCTGACCGACAGAGATGGCGCTCATGGAATCCAGTTCTGGGGGGAGAGGGGGTCGACGGCGGTGCGGACACGTCCAGCCGCGCCCGTACGGCACCGGCGCGGACAGCTCCGGAGCGCGCCCGCGCGTACGGCAGCGTAGAGGCACCGCGGGTGCGGGACAGCACGGGGCCACGCGCCCCCTGGGCGAAAGCCGGGTCACTCACAACGACTTCTTACCGTCGGTGTCCGTATTGCCCCGGGACGGGAAGGTCACCAGTTCTTCTCGAAGAGCTGCGCCACCTCGGCGATACGGGCCTCGTCCCGGCGGTAGTACGTGCGCAGCAGCCGGCGACGGGTGCGGAGCAGGCCGAGGCGGGCGAGGAGGTCGAGATGGGCGGCGGCGGTGCGGCGGTGGACGCCGAGCCGGGCGGCGACGGTACGCGCGGTGACGCCGCCGTCGAGGGGGTCGAGGCTCGCCGGGGGGAAGTGGGCCGCCGGGTGCTTGAGCCACTCCAGGACGGTCTGCCGCACACGGCCGGAGGGAGTCCCCATCATGCGTCCGCCTCCCTCCCCCGGGCCCCTCGGGTGCCGTGGCCCCACTGTGGCCCAGGCGGCGGGGGCGCGTCCGGCTCTCGGTGCGTGTTGTCCGGTACCTGACGGCGGAGCGAGGCGCGGCCCGTCGCGGAGCGGGACGTCCGGCGGGGCGGGGTACGGCCGGAGGGCCGGCGCCCCCCGTACGGCGGCTTGCGCCCGTACTAGTTGCACAGTCAACGATTGGCTGGATCGGTGCTACGGTGCGGGTATGGCAGTGAAGACGGGCGAGGGTGCCCGGCTCGAAGAGCGTTGGCGGGACATCCTCGCGGTGCACGCGCGCACCATGTGCGAGATAGACCGAGCCCTGCATCCGCACGGACTGGGCGCCAGCGACTTCGAGGTGCTGGACATCCTGGCCGCGGAGAACCCCACCGAGGGTGACCACTGCCGGGTGCAGAACCTGGTGGGCCGGGTCCACCTCAGCCAGTCCGCGCTCTCCCGGCTGATCGGACGGCTGGAGAAGGAGGGCCTGGTGCAGCGTTCGGTGTGCGCGGAGGACCGGCGCGGGGTGTGGGTGAGCCTCACCCGCAAGGGCCGCGAGCTGCACGCCGAGGTGCTGCCGCTTCAACGGGGCGTACTGGAGCGGATGCTGACGGAGTCGGCGGACTGACGTCCGGCCCGCACATCGGCTCGGCCCACACCCCCGGACACAGCCGTATGGCGAAGCCGCCCATGTGCGACTCCGCCATATACGAGGCGGCTCAGCGCGCCAGGAGTGTCCGCACGCCCTGTGAGGTGAGTGTCAGCCCGTGCTCCGAGCTGCCGTCGATCGTGAGCGAGAGCTCGTCCTCCGGCCACTGGGCGGCGAGTGCGCCGAGCTGGATCAGCCGGTAGCGGGACACGGAGGGCAGTAGCCCGGCCATCTCCATCTCCGAGGTGAACACCGGAACCACCTGCTCGCCGCCGGGCTGCTCGAGAACCGGCAGGGCGACCATCGTGGAATCGGCGCCCTCCGCGTCCACCGCCTCGTCGGGCATCGGGACGAGCACATCGCTGTGCGCGAGGGTCTCAAGGGCTGCCTGGTCGTCGGTGTTAACGGTCAGCACGTCCAGCGCCTGCTGGGCGGGCGT
Source organism: Streptomyces sp. NPDC058459 (assembly GCF_042721685.1). Taxonomy (NCBI): domain Bacteria; kingdom Bacillati; phylum Actinomycetota; class Actinomycetes; order Kitasatosporales; family Streptomycetaceae; genus Streptomyces; species Streptomyces sp. NPDC058459. Next base: position 16,582 of record NZ_JBHXLV010000070.1, read on the forward strand.
CGGGGTCGGGTGGTCGTCGTGTGCGGGTGTCTCCATGGCACATCCCCAGGTAGTGCGGTCGTACGGGCTCGCGCCGGGCCGGGACCCGAGCGCGCTCCCGGCCGCGTACCCATCCGGGCCGGGAGCATGCGCACGGGTGTCCCGCGGGCCGGAGCCCCTGCCGCACCGCGTGTCGGCGACGGCGGGCGGCCCGGGGTACGGCCCTCACGCGCCGTACATCCCGGGGGCCGGGGCGGGGCTCGGCGGGAGTGTCTCCTGTGCGCGCACCCGGCCTCGGCTCAGCAGCAGGGTGCCGAGGAAGGTGAGGGTCAGGGCGACGAGGACACCCAGGTCGGCGTTGGCCCACGCGCCGGACCGGCCGCCGAGGCCGAGCGGGCCGAGGAGGTAGCCCTGCCAGTTCAGCCAGACCGCGGCGGTGTTGGTGACCAGGCCCCAGCCGGCCGCGGTGGCGCCGACGGTGAGGACGAGGGGCAGGACGGGGGCGTCGCCGTAGCGGCCGGCGGGGCGGAACAGGTCGCCCTCGTCGTAGTCGCGGTGGCGCAGGGCCATGTCGGCGAGCATCACGCCGCACCAGGCGCCGATGGGGACGCCGAGGGTGGTGAGGAAGCCCATGAACTCGCCGAGGAAGGCGCCGCCGTAGAACACGATGTAGACGGAGCCGGCGATCATCAGGACACCGTCGACGAGCGCGGCCAGATAGCGGGGCACGCGCAGTCCGGCGGAGAGCAGGGCGAGGGCGGAGGAGTAGATGTCCAGCACCGCGCCGCCGACCAGGCCGAGCACGGCGACCACGGCGAAGGGGACGAGGAACCAGGTCGGCAGGATGGTGGTGAGCGCGCCGATGGGGTCGGCGGCGATGGCCCGGCTCAGCGGGACGGAGGACCCGGCGAGCAGCAGTCCGAAGACGAGCAGGAGCAGCGGGGCGGCGGAGGCGCCGAGCGTGGTCCAGCCGATGACCCCCCGGCTGGAGGAGGAGCGCGGGAGGTAACGGGAGTAGTCGGCGGCGGCGTTGACCCAGCCGAGTCCGAAGCCCGTGATCATGAACACCAGCGCGCCGACGAACTGCTGCGGGGAGCCCGCCGGGATGGCGCTGACGACGGCCCAGTCGACCTGGTCGGCGACGAGGCCGACGTAGATCAGGGTGAGCACGGCGGTGATGACGGTGATCACGGTCTGCAGGCGCATGATCAGGTCGAAGCCCACGACGCCGCCCACCACGGTGAGCGCGGCGACGACGAGCAGGGCGACGGCTTTGGTCTCGGTGCCGCCGCCCCAGCCGAGGCGGCTGAAGACGGTAGCGGTGGCGAGGGTGGCGAGGGTGGCGAGCACGGTCTCCCAGCCGACCGTGAGCATCCACGAGATCGCGGAGGGCAGCCGGTTGCCGCGTACTCCGTAGGCGGCACGGCTGAGCACCATGGTGGGCACGGAGCCGCGTTTCCCGGCGACGGCGATGAGGCCGCAGAGCGTGAACGAGGCGACGATGCCCAGGACTCCGGCGGCGAGGGCCTGCCAGAAGGAGATGCCGAAACCGAGGGCGAAGGCGCCGTAGCTGAGGCCGAGGACGCTGACGTTGGCGCCGAACCAGGGCCAGAAGAGGATGCTCGGGGTGCCTTTGCGGTCCGGGTCCCCGATGACGTCGAGGCCGTGGGTCTCCAGCTGGATCTGGCGGCCGTCGGCTCCGCTGTCGTGAGGGTGCTGCGGCTGCGTCATCGGCGACCTACCTGTCCTGACGTGTCGCGTCCAAGCTAGGCGGGTGGGTGCGGGGGTGCAAGGAACGACCCGGCGTCAGCCGGCGGACCCGACCGAGGTGTCGGACGGCAGGCGGTCAGCGGCCCTCCCCGATGACAGTGGGTGAGGTTAACCTGAGAATGTTGCCGGCATCCGGTCGGCAACGCGGCGGCCCCGGGTCGTACGCACGGCGCGGGCTCTGCCAGGGAGGCAGCGTTGTCGACACCCCTCTTCTCCTCGGTCATCCGCACCGCCGGCCAGGACCGGCACACCGAGGCCGAGCAGGCGCCGTTCATGAGCGGTCTGCTCGGCGGCCGGTTCGGGGTGGACGCCTTCACCAGGTACACCGGGCAACTCCTCTTCGTCTACCGCGCGCTGGAGGAGTCCGCCGGCCCTCTGGAGGGCGATCCGGTCGCCGGGCCGTTCCTCCGCCCGGAGCTGCGGCGGGTGGCCGAGCTGGAGCGCGACCTGCGGCACCTCTCCGGAGCGCACTGGCGCGACCGGGTGACCCCGCTGCCCGCGACGGAGCGGTACGCGGCCCGCATACGCGAGGTCGCCCACACCTGGCCGGCCGGCTACGTGGCCCACCACTACACCCGCTACCTGGGCGATCTGTCCGGCGGTCAGGTGATACGTCGCACGGCGGAGCGGACCTGGGGCCTGGAGAACAAGGGCGACGGCGTCCGCTTCTACGTCTTCGAGGGCATCGACAACCCGGCCGCCTTCAAACGCCGGTACCGCGAGCGGCTCGACGCGCTGCCGCTGGACGAGTTGGAGAAGCGGCGCGTGGTGGAGGAGTGCCGGTCGGCCTTCGCGCTGAACAACGCGGTCTTCACCGACCTCGGCACCCTCTTCCCGGCCAGCGCCTGACATCCCTCGCACCGGGACCGGGGCATCGAGGCCGTGGCCCTTGGCGGATACCCGGTTCAGCGGGCCAGCAGCCCGTTGATCTGGTCGTGGACCGCCGTGCGGGCGGCCGGGACATCGGCGAGGAGCGTCGGTTCGAGTGCCGACAGCGGCTCCTCGGGGTCGGTGCCGCACTCGGTGCTCTCGCTGATGACCTCGTACCCGTCGCGGACGGCGATGTTCAGCCGGTGGCGGCCCTCGCCGAGGGCGTGCAGGGCGGAGGCGACGACGAGGGGCGGCGGTCCGCCCGGGGCGCTCTCGTGCTTGCGGTAGCCGCTGGCGACAGGGGTGCGCCAGCGCAGGCTGAGCAGGACGGGGCTCTTGGCGACGACCTCGGCCAGGTCGGTGTCGTACACACCGGTGGAGGTCAGAACCGTGGCACGGGTGTCCAGGACGAGGGCCGCAGGGAGGAGGCAGCGCAGGGTGCTGCCCGCTATGTTGCCGCCGACGGTGGCCGCGCGGCGGACCGCACCGGTGCCGACCGCGCCCGCCGCGCGTCGCAGCACCTCGGGAACGCGGTCGTCGATCCGGTTGAGGACGACGGCGCCGCCCAGTTCCTCGCGGCCGAGGACATTGGCCTCCGGCAGTTCGCGCAGCGACATGGCCTGGGCCGGGAACCCGTCGCGCTGCCAGCCGGCCCAGACCAGGGTGGCGCCGCCCACGGGGACGGCTCCCTCGGCCAGGTAGTCCCGCGCTTCGGAAACGGACGTGGGCAGACGCAGCAGCACAGTGGCCAACCTGCCTTCCTCGGGGGGTCCGGCGAGCGGCCGCCTCCGCGGCCAGGGGCATTCTCGCCGCCCTCTGAGGGGCGCGTACAGGGCACATGGCCGCGCGCCCTGTACGCCCCTCAGCGCCCCCTGCCGCACCCTGAGAACGGGCTCCGGGCCGCCGCACCGGTATGTGACGGCCCGAAGGTCCGGCGAGGCGCTGCCGGCTCAGCGCCGGGTGCGGACCAGCAGGTTGAGGAGGTACGGCGTGCCGATGGCCGAGGTCGTCGGACCGGCGCCGAGCCGCGTGGGAGCGATGACGTCAGGTCGGCCTGCCTCGGTGAGACTTATCAGGGCAGACGCGCCACTCCGGCGTAGATCGCGCTCTGCTCGGCCGCCGGGGCGTCGTCGCCCCTGAACCACTCCGGGGCCGTGACGAGGCCGGGCTCGACCAGCTCCAGCCCCTCGAAGAAGCGCTGGACGCCCGCCCGGTCGCGGAACCCGAGCCGGATGCCGCCCTTGGCGTACTCCGCCGTGACCTGCGCCGACAGTTCCGGGAAGATGTCGGAGGAGGCGTGCGAGAGGACCAGGTAGCTGCCCGAGGGGAGGGTGGCGAGCAGGTTGGAGACGAGCCCGTAGGGGTCCTGGTCGTCGTTGATGAAGTGCATCAGGGCGATCAGGGACAGGGCGATGGGCCGGTCGAAGTCGAGGGTCTGCCGGGCGTTCTTGATGATGGTGGCCGGGTCGCGGACATCGGCCTCCACGTACTGCGTGGCACCCTCGGGGCGGCCGACCAGCAGCGCCTCCGCGTGCCGCAGCACGATCGGGTCGTTGTCGGTGTAGACGATCCGGGCGGTCGGCACGATCCGCTGGACGATCTGGTGCAGGTTCGGCTCGGTGGGTATGCCGGTGCCGATGTCGAGGAACTGGTCGACGCCCTGCGCGGCGAGCCAGGCGACCGCGCGGTTCATGAAGGCGCGGTTCTGCCGGGCGCCGACGGCCGCCTCGGGAGGCAGCCGCTTCCCCACGGCCTCGTCCACGGGATAGTTGTCCTTGCCGCCGAGCAGCCAGTCGTACACCCGCGCCGGGTGAGCCGTGCTGGTGTCGATCTGCCGGGGGCCGGGGGTGCCGGTGGTCATAGGCGGACTCCGTCATGATTCTGGCCGGTGCGAACACAGACGATCATCGAGTGGTGGTCGCCATTCTGCATGCCTGGCAAGGGAGTTGACCAGGCAGGGGGGCGTACGGAGCCACGCCGGGAGCCGAACGCGGTGGGCGTACGGAGCCCGCCGGGAGCCGGAGTGCGGGGGCCGTGCGCGCGGTCCGCCGGGGCGGGGCGGGTGACCTGGGTCTATCACCTGGGGACCACGGTGTGACCCATGACCGACCCTGACCTCCGGAGTTCCAAAGTATTAGCTGATAATTTGTGAAGCTCGCGGGCAGACACGAGGCCGGGGGGAAGCAGAACGGCCGTCGGTTGCAGCCGTGATGGTCACCGATCACGGCCGGTCCGTCTGTCCACGCGAGCAAGGGCGAGTGGGGAGGGAGGCCTGTCGTGACGGAGGCAGGGCGAGGCGGGGACGGCGGCCGGCGCGGGCGGGGCCGGCGTGCGGCGCCGAAACAGGCGTGGGGACGCCGTTCCCAGGGACCGGACCGGGAGGCGGGACACCAGCCCGAGGAGAGCCCGGACGGCCCCGCGTTCGAGCCCGAGGCCACCATGCAGCTCCGGGTCGGCATGATCAGCCCCGACGAGACGATGCAGCTCAAGATCGTCGCACTGGACGGCCTCCGCCCCGCGCCGAAGCCCGAGCCCGCCCTCCCCGAGGAACCGGCCGGCGCCCGCCCCCCGGGCCTCCTGGCCCCGCTGCTGACCGCGCTCGCCGAACTGCGCCGCCTCCTCGCCCCGTTCACCGCCAGGCTCGCCCCCTACGCCGGACGCGTCGCCCCCTACGCCCGCAAGCTGCGCCCCGAGTACCCGCGTCCGGGCCGGGAGGGCTGGCGGCGCTGGGTGCCGTCCTGGCGCCAGGTCATCGCGGGCTGGCTCGCCACGATCGGCCTGACCGGCCTCTTCCTGACCGTGGCCTACGCGGCCACCGACGTCCCCACCAACCTCAACTCCTACGCCACCCAGCAGGACAACGTCTACTTCTGGGCCGACGGCACCCCGATGGCCCGGACCGGCTGGGTGCGCCGGCAGGCGATGCCGCTCAAGGACATCCCGGAGGGCGTGCGCTGGGCGGTGCTCGCGGCGGAGAACGAGAGCTTCTACTCCGACCCCGGCATCTCCGCCAAGGGCATCGCCCGCGCCCTGTGGCGCACGGTCGGTGAGGGCGCCACCGAGGGCGGCTCCACCATCACCCAGCAGTACGTCAAGAACGTCTACCTGAACCAGGACCAGAACCTCGGCCGCAAGCTCACCGAGGCGATGATCTCCCTCAAGCTCGACAACCGGATGAGCAAGGACAAGATCCTGGAGGGCTACCTCAACACCAGCTGGTTCGGGCGCGGCACCTACGGCATCCAGCGCGCCTCCCAGTCGTACTACGGCAAGGACGTCAGCAAGCTGAACCCGAGCGAGGCCGCCATGCTCGCCTCGCTGCTCAAGGGCGCCGGCCTGTACGACCCGACGCTCAACGCGGCCAGCCACCACCGGGCGGTGGAGCGCTGGTCGTACATCCTCGACCGCATGGTCAAGATCGGCAAGCTCTCCCCGGCCGAGCGCGCCAAGTACACGAAGTTCCCCGAGCCGATCAAGACCCTCCAGATCTACGACACCGGCAAGCAGAGCGACTACCTGGTGGAACTGGCCTCCCAGTACGCCAAGAAGAGCGCCCATCTGTCGGCCAAGGAGTTCGACCTCGGCGGCTATCAGATCTACACGACCTTCGACCGCAAGCGGGAGAGCGAGCTGACCGAGGCGGTCACCAAGGCCCGCGAGGCGGCCCTGAAGAAGGACCCCGAGGGCGCGCGCACCGCCCACTACGGCGCCGCGTCGGTCGCCACCGACGGCCGGATCGTGGCCGTCTACGGCGGTCCCGACCACCGCAAGCAGGGCTACAACGAGTCCAACGCCACTACCGTGCCCGCTGGTTCGGCCTTCACGCCCTTCGTCTACGCGGCGGCCCTGGAGCACGGTGTGCACAAGACCCGGGAGGGCCCGGCCACCCCGGTCACCCCCGAGACGGTGTACGACGGCAACGACGCGGTGCCCGTCACCACCCCCGAGGGCCCCTACTGGGACCGCAGCGGCCACAAGGTCTCGGCTCACAACGACGGCAACCGCTCCTACGGTCCGATCAGCCTCCGCCAGGCGCTGGCCCGCTCGGTGGACACGCCGTTCATGCAGCTCGGGATGGACACCGGGCTGGAGCAGGTGAAGTCCACCGCGCAGGCGGCGGGACTGCTCTCCGCCAGCTTCGGCCCGTCGACGCCCACGCTGTCGCTCGGCACCTCCACGCCCAGCACGATCCGGATGGCCAGCGGCTACGCCACCTTCGCGGCGGACGGGCGGCACACCGAGCCGTACTCGGTGCGCCGCGTCACCCGCAACGGCGCCGGTGTCCGGCTGGACGCCCCCGACCGGCGCATGGCGGTCGGCCCGGGGGTCGCCCGGCAGGTCAGCGAGGCGCTCACGGACAACTTCCGTCTCTCCCACCCCGCCCCCGCCGCGACCGCCCCGGCCGCCGGGAAGAACGGGACCACCGACAAGGACACCGCGCTCTGGTACACGGGCACCCTCAAGTCGGTGTCGACCGCGATCGTCGTCTACCGCATCGACCTGGGCAGAAGCCTGGAGCCGCTGCCGCTGGACGGTCTGGCGGGCACCCGCGAGAACAGCGTGCCGTACGGAATCTGGTCGCGTGCCGTGGGCGTCGGCTGACCCCCCCCCCGGCCCACCCCCTCCCGGCTACACCCCAGCAACCCGCACCGGAGATCGATCCGAATGAAGTCGTCGAGCACAGGACGCCGTCGCAAGGCACGCAGCACCGAGGGCCGTGTCGTCACGCGCCCCGCCGTCATCGGCCTGGCCACGCTGCTCGTGCTCGTCTCCACGCTCACGGGGTATCTGCTGCTGAGCCATGGCGACGACATGGCATCGGCGGTCTCCTCCGCCAAGGCGCCCGGCGCGTCCGCGGAGCCGAAGTGGGACGGCAGGACGAAGGTGCTCGGGGACGGCTCCACGTCCTACACGGGGCCCCAGAAGGGCACGCTGAAGCCCGTACGCCTCAAGCCCGGCGAGAAGCCGCCCCAGTTCGTCGTCTTCTCCTGGGACGGCGGGCTGGAGGGCAGTGACCACCTCTTCTCGCACTACCGCGAGCTGGCCGAGCGGTACGACGCCCACATGACGTTCTTCCTCACCGGCATCTATCTGCTGCCGAAGGACAAGAAGGACATGTACCACCCGCCGCAGCACTCGCCCGGCGCCGCCGCCATCGACTACGCCACCGACGACCACATAGTCGAGACCATCGAGCAGCTGCGCAAGGCGTACGAGGGCGGCAACGAGATCGGCACCCACTTCAACGGCCACTTCTGCGGCGCCAAGGGCGGCGGCGACTGGAGCGTCGAGGAGTGGAAGAGCGAGATCGACCAGTTCTACTCGTTCGTGGAGCGCTGGAAGACCAACACCGGCCACAAGGAGATCGACCCGCTGCCCTTCGACTTCAGGAAGGAGGTCACCGGCGGCCGGGCGCCCTGCCTGGAGGGCCAGAAGAACCTGCTGAAGGCCGTCAAGGACTACGGCTGGCGCTACGACGCCAGCTCCGCGGGCGACTTCCAGATCTGGCCGGCGAAGAAGAACGGCGTCTGGGACTTCCCGCTCCAGATGCTGCCCTACGAGTCGGGCAAGTACCAGGGCCTGTCGATGGACTTCAACTTCCTCTACAACCAGTCGGACGGCCAGACGCACGGCAACCCCGCCGAGTTCCCCAAGTGGGAGCAGCAGACGGTCGATTCGTACATGGCCGGTTTCAACCGGGTGTACTACGGGAGCCGGGCACCCTTGTTCATCGGCAACCACTTCGAGGACTGGAACGGCGGCATCTACATGCGGGCCATCGACGAGGTGGTCAAGAACGTGTGCACCAAACAGGGCGTGAAATGCGTGTCCTTCAAGGAGCTGGCGGACTGGATGGACGCGCAGACCCCGCAGACCCTGGCCCGGATGCGCAGCCTCGACCCGGCACAGTCGCCCGACTGGTCGTCTGTCGTCAAGTGACGTGTGAAACAGTCTGGTTCCACTTGTGCATCCCGTCTTCACAAACATCGCACACGGCATGCGAAGATGCGTTTCGCCCGGTCTCTGCCACCGGAGTCCCGGTCTGTGTACCGGCGTAGAGGGGATCATCATTGAAGTCAAGGAAATTGAGCCGTAAGCGGAGCCGCGCCACCATAATCTCGGCGGCGGCCGCCTCCGTGGTGGCGGGCGTCGCCCTGCTGCCCAACTGGAGCGCGGGCGCAGCGGTCATCGACGACCCGACCGTCGACGCGGGGACCAAGGCGACCTTCCAGAAGCTGGCGGACGCGGTCTTCACCGACCGCACCCAGGCCCTGGTGGGCGGTGCCACGGAGGGTCAGCGGACCTCCGCCTTCTCCGGCGATGTGCGCCTGTCCGGCACGCAGTCGCACCAGGAGGACTCCGCGCTCAGCCAGCTGCGCGGCCGCAAGGACCGCCTGGCGGAGCTGGGCGAGCAGTACAGCGCGGGGAACACCAGCGTCAAGCTGGACGCCACGCGGGTCGAGGGACGGCGCGCCACGGTGGCCGTCACCGAGACGACGTCGCTCACGTACAAGAAGGTCACGGGCTCCCAGCCCGCGACCACGGGCTTCCAGGCCCACCACGAGCTGACGTTCCGGGCGGACCGCAGCGGCACCTGGCAGCTGACCCGCATCAAGGACACCGACGAGGGCTACCTCGCGGTGAACCAGGTGGCGAAGCCCGAGGTCGCCAAGCCCTCGGTCAAGGCGGACGACAACCCGCCGGAGGCGCCTCGCGCGGCCACCACGCGGCCGGCTCCGGCGAAGCCGAAGAAGCTGACCGGGTCCGCCTACGACTACAAGGCCATGGTCGCGTACGCGACGAAGTACTGGAGCAAGTACAACACCGCCTACCCCGACTTCAACGGGGCCGGCGCGGGTGGTGACTGCACCAATTTCGTCAGCCAGTCGCTGAAGGCGGGTGGCTGGAAGCACGTTCCCGGTTACACGAACGACTTCCACAAGTGGTTCGGCACCGCCGACATCCAGTCGGACTCCTTCGTCGGCGTGAACGAGTTCTCCTGGTTCGCGCTGTCCTCGAAGCGGGTCACGAGCCTTGCCAACGTCTACCAGGCCGACATCGGCGATGTCGTCCAGATGGACTTCAACAAGGACGGGTCCAAGGACCACACGATGATCGTCACCAAGCGCGACGCCCAGGGCGTGCCCTACGTGACGTACCACTCCACCAACACCTACAACCGGTCGTTGGCGAGCCTCGTCGCGTCCTACCCGACGGCGGCGTTCTTCGCCTACCGCACCTGAGGTGAGCGAGGGCCCCCGTACGGCGCGCCGGTTCCGGCGCCGTACGGGGGCTCTCGCGCGTCCGGGGGCCGGTGTCCTTGCGCGGGGTCGCGCCCTGGCATTCACGAGGGGGTTGCCCATAACCAAAAGTTCGGCATCCCAGAAAAACCAGGTCTTGGACTTCTGATCGCCCTGTCGGAACCATGAGTCGTGGCCGACCGCTCCCGACAGCAGAAGGACGATCACGATCATGGAGAAGAAGTGGTGGACGCTGCTGGGGGTGTGCGGCGGAACGTTCATGCTCCTGCTGGACACCACCATCGTGTACGTCGTCATGCCCGATGTGCAGCGGGACCTTGAGGCCAGCTTCGCCGACCTCCAGTGGGTGATCGACGGGTACGCGCTGGCGCTTGCGTCCTTCCTGCTGACGAGCGGCACGCTGGCCGACCGGTTCGGCCGCAGGCGGCTCTACGCGATCGGCGTGGCCCTGTTCACGTGCGCCTCGCTGCTGTGCGGTGTGGCGCAGACCCCGTCGATGCTGATCATGTCGCGGATGCTCCAGGGCGTGGGCGGTTCGGTCATGTTCGCCACCGGTCTGGCGCTGCTCGCGGGCGGCTTCCAGGGCAAGGAACGCGGTATGGCGTTCGGCGTCTGGGGCATGGTCACGGGTCTGGCCTCCGCCGTCGGCCCGGTGGCCGGCGGTCTGATCTCCAGCGGCGTCAGCTGGCGCGGCATCTTCCTGGTCAACGTGCCGATCGGGGTCGTCGTGGCGCTGATCGTCGCGCTGCGCGTGGACGAGTCGAAGTCGGCGTTCCCCCGCAAACTCGACCGGCCCGGCTTCGTGCTGCTCACCGGCGGCCTCGCCACCCTCGTCTACGGTCTGATCCGCGCCGGTGAGACCGGGTGGAGCGACGGCCGCGCGGTGACCGGGCTGGTGGCGGGCGCGGTGCTGCTGCTCGCGTTCCTGCTGGTGGAGGCGGGGTCCGCGCAGCCCATGTTCGATCTGCGGCTGTTCCGCATCCCTACCTTCGTCGGCGGCTCCATCGCGGCCTTCGCCATGAACGGCTCGCTGTTCTCCATGTTCCTGTTCCTGGCCATCTACTTCCAGGAGGCTATGGACTACTCCTCGCTCGAGACCGGCCTGCGGCTGCTCACCGCGTCCCTGTCGATGCTGGCCGCCTCCCTGGTCGCGGGCCGGCTCAGCGCCAGGGTCCAGCCCCGCTACCTGATCGGGGGCGGGCTGCTGCTGGTGGGTGCCGCGCTGCTGCTGATGAGCGGGGTCACCGAGTCCAGCGGCTGGGAGCACTTCGTCCCCGGCCTGCTGCTGGGCGGTATCGGCGCCGGTCTGGTGAACCCACCGCTGGCCTCCACCGCCGTGGGTGTCGTGGACTTCTCCCGCGCCGGCATGGCCTCGGGCGTGAGCGGTACGTTCCGTCAGCTCGGGGTGAGCGCGGGAGTCGCGGTGCTCGGCTCGGCGTTCGCCGGGATCATCAGCGACCGGTTCCGGGACGGACTGCGCGGGGTGCCGGAACTGGCCGGTCATAGCGACCAGTTGGCCGCCCTGACCCGGGGCGGCGAGACCGCCGGGGCCGTACGGCTGGTGCCCGCACAGTACGGCGCTCAGGTGCGGCGGCTCGCCGCGACCGGGTTCGTGGACGGACTGAACACCCTGCTGGCGGTGTCGGCCGGGCTCGCCCTGCTCGGCGGCGTGCTGGCGCTGGTACTGATCAGGCCCGCCGACTTCCAGGCGGCGCAGCAGCCGAAGCCCGAGGCGAAGGACGCCCCCGGCCAGTCACCGGTGGCCGCGGAGAGCTGAGCCGCACGGCGCCTGAGGCCGCCTCCCGCCGACCGGGGGGCGGCCGGCGCACATCGGCTGTCGGCGCGTCTTTCCGGTGGCGCGCCCCACCCC